>NZ_CAWQTY010000096.1:0-765 GCF_963897815.1 Xenorhabdus sp. Sc-CR9 | reverse complement strand
TTCTCAACCAAAGAGCGAGGCAGCGGATTTGGACTGCGGCAAGAAACGATGCACTATTTTTGGCATAACGGGTCGCTATACCACGCCAGCGCTTCAAATGGAGAAAGGCATTTTCAACCAAATGCCTGAGTCGATAGAGCTCGCGATCATATTTTCGTTGCGCTTTGCGATTTTTACGGCTCGGAATTTGTACCTCCATACCTTGATTTTTCGCTTGCTCAGCGATGGCATCACTGTCATAGCCTCTATCCGCTAATAAATGCTCTGCATCGAACCCTTCAATCAAGTACTCAGCTTGTGAACAATCCGCTGTGGTACCGCTTGTAATAATTGCTCTGAGCGGCATACCATGCGCATCCACGGCCAAATGTATCTTTGAGTTGAGCCCCCTTTTGTGCGCCCCATATCTTGATTCCCCCCTTTAGCACCGGCTGCATGGGGATGAATTTTAATGTGGCTGGCATCAATCATTAACCACTCAAAATCGGGTTCAGTGATGAGTTGTTCGAGTAACCCTTCCCATATGCCTTTGTCCCGCCACCGGCAAAAACGGCGATGCGTATTTTTCCAGTCACCGTAATCGGGCGGTAAATCTCGCCAAGGTGCACCTGTTCGTAAAATCCAAAATACGGCATTGATAAATAACCGGTTATCGTCAGCAACACGTCCCCAAGCTCCCTTTCGACCGGGTAAGTAGGGCTCAAGTAAATTCCAAACATGATCGGAGATATCGTGACGGCGGTATGCTGGTGCGCTCATGGTTAA
>NZ_CAWQTY010000095.1:0-772 GCF_963897815.1 Xenorhabdus sp. Sc-CR9 | reverse complement strand
TGGGTCGTGACATCAATCTATTGAATCATGTATAGTCTGTCTATTTGGAGAACATTCAAATGGCAAAGATTGATGTGACTTGCCCCTCTTGTTCCGCCGTGAAAGGGATCCATCGCAATGGGCGTTCGCGTTCTGGTCACCAACGTTATCTTTGCCAATCCTGCCGTTACTCCTGGCAACTGGCGTTCACTTATGCCGCTTGTCGTCCCGGTACCCATAAACAAATCGTCGATATGGCTATGAATGGGATGGGGTGTCGGGCAACAGCACGAGTGATGGGGATCGGCCTGAATACCGTCCTTCGGCATTTAAAAAACTCAAACCCAAATCGGTAACAGAAGCGATAAAACCCGGCACCGAAGTGATTGTCTGTTGCGAAATGGATGAACAATGGTCTTACGTAAAGTCAAAGAAGCAGCCCCGTTGGCTCTTTTATGCCTACGATAGGATAAGACGAAAAGTGATCGCCCATGTTTTTGGCCCAAGAACCAAAAAGACATTAATGCGCCTATTGGCATTACTGGCTCCTTTTAACATTATCATTTATATGACAGATGGCTGGAAAAGTTATGAAAAAGCTCTCTCAGGGAAACGCCATGTGGCCAGCAAGCGTTATACCCAACGCATAGAGAGGCATAACCTAAATCTTCGTCAACATTTGGCAAGACTGACTCGCAAAACATTGTCTTTTTCAAAATCCATCGAAATGCATGACAGAATTATAGGATATTATCTGAACATTCATCACTATCAATAAATTAGAGTCACGACC
>NZ_CAWQTY010000094.1:0-805 GCF_963897815.1 Xenorhabdus sp. Sc-CR9 | reverse complement strand
ATGGTCAAGCAATGTGATTGCGGGGCACCAAGCCAAAGAAATAAGCTTAAAAAAGCCAGCTGGTGTGATGATTACCGCGCCCAAGTTTTCTTTGGCTGAATGTTAATCAAAGTATGCTCGTGCCCTGGTTCCCTGCCTGATTGATGGAGATATTCCCGTTTGGGATTCATTGGCGATTGTTGAATATATTGCCGAAGATTATGCTCAGGCATGGCCATCAGATAAAACGGCCAGAGCATGGGCGAGAAGTGCAGCAGCGGAAATGCATGCTGGTTTTGCTACATTACGTAATATTTGCACAATGAATTGCTTAATCCGCACAGAATTAAATGAAGTCACGCTTGAATTACAGAGTGACATTGACCGAGTTGATGCACTCTGGTCTGAAGGGTTGACTAAATTTGGCGGTGAATGGTTGGCAGGAGATCAATTTACGGCTGTTGATGCGTTTTATGCACCAGTGGTTTTCCGTGCTCAAACTTATGGATTGAAATTTTCTCCTGTTAGTCAAAGGTGGATTGATCGTATGTTGAAACTGCCGGCAATGGTGGAATGGATGGAAGCGGGGGCACAAGAACCCAAAATAACGCATTGATTCACGGTACTATTATTCACATTACTATAGTTCATTGCGTTCAAAATGCGGCCAATAAAGCTGCATCTTGAAATCCAATGGATATATACCAATCGCCATTGAAGATGCTTGATTTCTTATCCAAACCCGATCATGCTTGCAGCCATGAAAATTCATCTGACACCAGAACAAAAACGCGCCCTCGAATTGATGCACGATACGACTCGTGAT
>NZ_CAWQTY010000093.1:0-820 GCF_963897815.1 Xenorhabdus sp. Sc-CR9 | reverse complement strand
TGTGATCAGTGGCAGTACCGGAAAGTATCAGACACTATCGCTTATATCGTGCCGGTACGACCAGAACCCGCTGTGGTCAGGGTTGAGACAACGGACTTTAAAGGTGAGGTCTCTGCCGAGGCTTTCGGGCTGATGGTGACCCTGAGCGTACTGGGGTATCTGACGACCTTGTTAAAGTTGGACGGATATGCTGAACGGTTTTGTGCCCTGCGGGAATATGCGCTGCAACATCCTCAGGCTCAGTGCATTCGGGCGGCTTTGGGCTTAAAGGGAGAATATGATGCCAAACAATGAACACATTATGCTGGACAGTCTTGCGCTGTCGGCCGTGTTTCCCGACAAGACCCCGCTGGAACGGTTGTTTTTGGGGTTCCTGCTGGCGAATACCGCATCAACGTTATGCGGCGATTATCAGCCTGAACAGTGGACAAGCCGACAGGTGTCTGAATCGCTGACTTATATGGTGCCGACACGGGCGGAAACGTATTCCGTTTACCTGCCGGTTACGCAGCTGACGGTCACGCTTTCAGCCGATGCTTTCGGGCTGGCGGTCACGGCCATCTTATCAGCCCGTATCGCGGTGCCGGATACGCAGAATGAGGAGGCGTACCGGTTCTGTGCATTGCAGGCGTATGCACAACAGCACCCGGAAAGCGGCCTGATAGCCTCGGTCATGACACTGAAACCCGGAGAGGACGTTATCAGTCCGTCACTTATCCCTAACAACAATAATCATCATTAACGTTATCAGCCCATGAGGCTGTTAACGCTTTTCTTAAGCGCCTGACCGGGGAAGCCAAAACACCTTCCCGGTATCGGG
>NZ_CAWQTY010000092.1:0-823 GCF_963897815.1 Xenorhabdus sp. Sc-CR9 | reverse complement strand
CTGTTTTAGTTACCTGAACCGTTACCGTAACGCGGAGGTAACGCCTTAAGTTCCCTCTCCGTTTTCGTTGACGAAAACTTTTGGCTCTCAATTCATGTTTCGGGGGGAAACATCGTGCTGTTATTCCAGATAGATAGTGATGTGGAAATCAACGACGTTCGTCGCGGTGCTACAAAACACATCTTGCCCTATCAATGACCTGTTTTTTTCTATAGGTGGTGAGTTAACTCATGAATTAAGAACCAAACAACACCCTGAAAAACGGTGTCAGCATGATTTTGAGCGGTATTGAAGGGGGAAAGTGTGTCCAAAAACCTTAAAGTGTGTCCATAGTGTGTCCATATTTATCTATTAAGTTATTGATATATATATTGGACACACTGGACACACTGGACACACATATATTTACTGTACGTGACGCGCACATGTTTTTAAAAGCCCTTTCTCTGGCTGGCTGTTATTTTATATTTTTCTCTTTGTGTTCACCGTATATATATATAAAAAGTAGTGTGACCAGTGTGACCAGTGTGTCCAAATTAATTAAACTTAAATATATCAACTAGTTAATTGGAAAATTTGGACACACTTAAGCAATAAATAAGTGTGTCCAAATTCATTGATGCGTGTGTCCAAGCCAAAAAAAACCCCTCAACGAGGGGCTTTAACGAGAGACTTTACGTATTTTTATTCATTTTCTTTTAGAATTAGTACGTAAAATTCAGGTCTTCTTCCATCAATTCGACAGGCCAGAAATCAGCTATTGATTTCTCCCCTAGTCATTTTTTTCAACGGGGGATTTTTATGCTGGTCATCCTGAACGAAC
>NZ_CAWQTY010000091.1:0-848 GCF_963897815.1 Xenorhabdus sp. Sc-CR9 | reverse complement strand
GATACGACTCGTGATAGTCGAGTCTGTGATCGCATCAAGGCCGTGCTTTTGGCATCAGAGGGCTGGACAGCTCAGATGATTGCCCAAGCCTTACGTATTCATGAAAGTACGGTAAGCCGTCATCTAAAAGATTTCATCGCTCAGGAAAAACTCACCCCAGAAAATGGCGGTTCTGAAAGCCATCTCTCTGCCAAACAAACTGCCGAGCTGATTGATTATTTGACGGAAAATTTGCTGCATACGACCGCGCAAATTGTGGACTATGTCCGAGCACGTTGGCAGGTGTCTTTCAGCGTGGGCGGAATGACTAAATGGCTTCACCGCCAAGGTTTCAGCTACAAAAAACCCAAGGGAGTGCCTCATAAATTCGATGCGGATAAGCAGCAACAATTTATTGAGGACTACCGGTTTCTGAAAGACCGGGCGGGTCAGAATGAACCTATCTTATTTATTGATGCCGTGCATCCTTCACAGTCCACAAAGCTCAGCTATGGTTGGATGAAAGCCGGAAAAAATCAGGTAAAAGTGGTCGAAACCACCGGCAGTCGCACCCGTCTCAATATTCTGGGCGCCCTCAATTTACAACGAATTGAAGATACTGTGATCCGTGAATATCCGAGTATCAATGCCGAAAATATCGCGTATTTCTTCGGGGCGCTCCGGGAAACTTACCCGCTTTCGCAAAAAATCCATATTATTCTGGATGGGGCGGGCTATCACAGAGCAGAATTGGTGAAAGAGATGGCATATGTCCTTAATATTGAATTGCATTACCTACCGCCTTACAGCCCAAACCTCAATCCGATAGAGCGATTGTGGAAGTATATGAATGAGCAAGTACGTAACAA
>NZ_CAWQTY010000090.1:0-850 GCF_963897815.1 Xenorhabdus sp. Sc-CR9 | reverse complement strand
AATTTCCAGCTATCATCTGTTAACATTAGTCTTGGCATTTGGGGTAATTGTTTTGATTTTTGGCGAAACCATTATAACAGCCCCATTTGCTGCTTGCTTTTTATACCAAAAAGATCAACACGCTCTAGGTATTTGAGGATGAGTGAGTATTTGATTGACGGCCTTTTTGGAAACTTGTTCGCTGACGAACCACTCACCATTATAACATACACGTAAATCGAGCACATCGATATCTTCAAAATGGTAGACGGGTTTAATATCAAATAGCAGAACAGCTGCCATAGCAATAAAAGCCACGGTAAATGCCAAAAGAGACCATGTACCGAAATAGGGTGCATACCACATGAGCGCAGCCATAAAAGCATAAGCGATAACCATCGCCAGACATAGGTATGGATGGTGGCGAATAAAGATACTGTTGAAGCGTACTTTACCATCGCGATGTTCTTTAAGATTGATCCGCTCAAGATCCTGAATCAATATCTGTTTGATGATGTTCATAATACTAACCCACTTATTTTGTAGAAAAGTGTTGTAAAAAGCATAATCGAATTGAAAGTTGTACCATTTTCAAGGTTAACACGGCCCGAACACACATCTGTATATCAATTGGTTTAATTTATTTATGAAATTGTTATTGTTGGCGTCTAGTATCAGTATTTTCGCTAAGAACCTATTCAGAATATTTTTAAACCTGAATAGTTTTTCATGTAAACTGGCGGAATGAGAAAAGTTTATACCAGTGACATTAGTCGAGAAGTGTTCATGGAAATTGAACCCCTGTTGCTCAGCAAGAGGAAACGCACACGCCCCAGAAAAGTCGATGTCTACGAGGTATTTTGTGCCTTGC
>NZ_CAWQTY010000089.1:0-862 GCF_963897815.1 Xenorhabdus sp. Sc-CR9 | reverse complement strand
AGTATCTATTCAGTATCTTTCCTGCGCAAGAGCAAAGCAAGGAATGCTAAGTTGACTAACTGAAGGCTGGTATTCAAATCCCCCTCACAGTTTTTCCACAGCCGCCGACACTTTTCTAGCCAGGCAAACGAACGTTCGACTACCCATCTCTTTGGGATTACCTTGAAAGTATGGAGTTCACTCCGTTTGGCGATCTCGACGGTCGCGCCCAGTATATGATGCACATCATCTGCGAAGGCTGTTCCCGTGTAACCCCCGTCCGCTAAGACATTCGTTACGCAAGAAAGCGATTTCCTATGCCGGGTAAAAGTTATCAGGGCGCCTGTTCTGTCCGTCACATTGGCTGTCGTGACTGCCATCGCATGCGGTAAACCCTGATTGTCCACCGCAATGTGTCGTTTGATACCGGAAACCTTTTTACCCGCGTCATACCCTTTTTCACGCGCGGTGTCCGTGTTCTTAACACTTTGCGAGTCAACTATCACGAAAGTGGTGTTGACGTTCCGACCATGGCTGATACGGGCCTCGCCAACGACATTTTTTTAAAGCTTGCTCAAGCAGGCTGGGTTCTGTGTCTGACGGCTTCTCTTTCCAGAGTTTGAAGTAGTAATAAACTGTGCTTTTGGCGGGAAAATCGCTGGGCAGCATATCCCACTGACAGCCGCTCTTGAGTAAATATAATAATGCACAAAATACCTCATAAACATCGGTTTTTCTGGGGCGTGTGCGCTTCCTGCTGCTAAGCAGCAGGGGTTCAATTTCCATGAACACTTCTCGACTAATGTCACTGGCATAAATTTTTCTCATCCCCGTAGTTTATATGAAAAATCGTTCTGGTTTAAAAAAATTCTGAATAGGTTCT
>NZ_CAWQTY010000088.1:0-71271 GCF_963897815.1 Xenorhabdus sp. Sc-CR9 | reverse complement strand
AATTTCCAGCTATCATCTGTTAACATTAGTCTTGGCATTTGGGGTAATTGTTTTGATTTTTGGCGAAACCATTATAACAGCCCCATTTGCTGCTTGCTTTTTATACCAAAAAGATCAACACGCTCTAATATGGCGAAAATAAAAAACTTCAGGATGCAGCGATAAGTACTTTTGTTTGGCTCGGCACAATACGAGAACCCACCGCATTAGTTGAGTTTTGCATAGTCATTCCCGAAAGCCGTGTTGCAGGGCTACCTTTAAGTAAAACAGTATTGGCTCCCATTGAATGACGGGATGGTCCCATTACCGTGCCGGAAGCTATGCCAAGATTAGTGCCGGCATTATCGCCGGTTGTCAAAGGAATGATTGTTGCCAAGTTGTGAGCCGGACAACCCATAAATAGAATATTTAACGCATTGCTGACACCGGTCGTTCCTTGCGCCGTGTTGGGGTAAGCAATGGGTACTGGTGTAAGCATGGGGGTTAAGCAAATATCGGGAGCCGCCATATCCATACCGCCACCTTGAGTATTGGCAAACATAATTTCCCCTTAGCCGATATGGATCTGTTCAGCATCTATTTTGGTGATAGCTTTTGCTGTCACGATCGTCTGTTGAGCATGTAATCGCGCATAGTTTTCAGCTTGCATATCTAACTGTCCCGCATGAACTTTCTCTGTTTGTGTCGTATGGCGAAATAACCGGTTGCTTAGTTGTGTCACTGTCTGCCAGAGAGATTCAAACTGATTGCCAACTAAGCGGGTAATTGACACCCATGCAGACAATGACTCTCCACTGTATTGCATTTCACTGATATGGCAGTTCCCGCTGTTAGCTGTGATATTTAATCCATTACTATTCATATTCAGATTACCGTGGGACGTGATAGTCAGATCGCCGGGAACGCTGATCTCTGCGGGTTGTTGCTGTTCAGCCCGTTCTAATATGGCTAAAATCCAGAGCTGATTCTCGACCTGTGTAATGAGTACGCTATCTCCTATATCTGGTGCCAATAGGCAACTGGCAGCGCGCCGACAGTGCCAGCCGCGGTTGTGCTGGCTTTTTGCCGTAAAACTTCCATCCTGATGAATGCTGATGATTTGTCCGGTCATCTGTTGCAATGGCTCGGTCGTAAAGGTATATGAGGAAAGTGCATAAGACGGTTTTGTCATGTTGATTCTCCCGATTAAATCTTATTGTGTTGCATACTCCACTCTTCAGCAGCGAATAACTCAGGATCATTTTCCAGAATGCCTTGTCGGTCAGAAAATAATGTTCCGACCTGTTGGGTACGATGAAAAAGTGTTCTCATAAAATGGGCTGTACGAAAATCACTGTTGTTGATGTTCGCATAAGAGAAATCTGCATAAGGCATATTACAGCCTGTAAACTGAGTATTCTCTGCATGAACTTTGTGCATTATTGCCATTGATAGTTGGCTGTGCCGGAAATCGGCAGATTCGAGACATGCACTGACAAAAATGGCTTGTTTAAATACACTGTCTTTGCAACAGGCCCGGGTTAAATTAGCTTCGATAAATAATGCTTGAGTTGCGTTGACATTTGATATTAAGGCATCTTGTAAAAAGGCACCTTTGAAATTGCAATTAGTTAATACTGCATGGCTGAAATTGACTTTTTCAAGCTGGCTATTGGTGAATTGGCACATTTTAAATTGTTGTTTGTGATAATTCTGGCCACGGAGATCACATTCAAAAAAAACCACCCGGGTAAATTCGCTGGCAGAAAAATCAGCTTTCCGTAAGTCCTGCCGAAAAAAAGTAACCAGAAAAAAGTGGTTGTCACGAAATTTGATTCGATCCATGGGGGTATCAATAAATGTGACGCGTTCAAAATGACTGTGGCTGAAATCCGCATATTGCAGTGAGCTAGATAAGAACTGGGTATTATTCTGTTTTGTCGCGGAAAATTGTGTTTTATTTAAAACAGACTGATTGAATATGTTGTCTGTTAATGTGCTTTTGTTAAAGATTGTGCGAGCGAGATTACATTTCTCAAAAACGCTCTTTTCAAGCGTAGCTGTATCGAAAATAGCCTCTTCTATTTGACATTCGGTAAAAACGGTTTCTTTTATGAGAGCCTGAGAAAAATCTGCACTTGATAAATTGACTTCTTTAAAAATTCCTCCGGATAAATCACATCCGGTTAGTGATATGTTCTGTAAACTGATTTTTTCAATAACCTCACCCTGTTTTATTTTATCTACTAACTCATCAGCTGTGAGTGAACTCATATCACTTCCTTATCACGTTTGGGGAAGGTTTTGGTTCGATTAATGTAAGCATTGGTGATTGAGGTTGAATCATCAATAATCGATTGGGACATATCTGTGCGGAATAAGTTGGCTTCCTGCAATTCTGCGTTGTTGAAACTGCATTTTTGCATAAGTGCGCCTGCCAGATTGGCATGATTCAGTAAGGCACCCCGAAAATCGGTTCTGGTAAATATACTGTTTGTTGCGTTCAAATACTGCATATCGGATGACTGGCAGTTGGACTCACTAAGGTCACTGTTATTCAGGGTTGCTGCGTAGAAATTTGAATTGATCAGTGGCATCTGACGCAAATTACATTCTGTCAATGTGGCATGGCTGAAATCTGTCTGATTAACCTCACTGCCCATAGCAAATGCGCAGGTCAATAGTTTAGCTGAACGAAACCGGTTCCCATTTGCTTTTGTTTCTACCCATGAACAGCTTTCCAATTCCGCGTTATCAAAAATCGCTTGCTCTAGATTACATTTGATAAATGAAATCTTATCCAGATTTGCATGATGGAAATTGAGTGCAGGAAGTTCAAGTTCCATAAACGTACACTCTTTCCATTGTGAATATGAGAAGTCGCAATGTGTAATAAAGATCGGTTGCAAGAATAGGCCTGTGAATATGGCATGATTAAAGCAACAGCGATCAAACCGTGTTTCCTGTAATTGGGTTTTATTGAAACTTGCAGCAGAAAAATCACTTTGCTCACATTTAGCCAGTGTCAGACTGGCTGAATCCAATTTGGCTCTCCGCAGTGAAGCATGGCAGATCTCTGTTCTGGCCAACATAGCTTCACTGAAATTGGCTTCATCCAGTTGGCAATGATTTAAACAGGCGTTTTCCAATAATGTTTGAGAAAAGTTGGCTCCCCGCAGATCCAGATCGGATAAATCCGCGCCGGTAAAATCCATGCCACTGAAATTCCCCCCTTGCTGCATGATATTCTGTACTCGTTTCCGAATAATCTGTGAAAGATTGCCGGTTAAACGTAGGGCTGGAGATTGTGATTGTACTGACGAGAGGTACATTGTGTGTATTGATTGTTCTATTTGAGCTAGCGCTTTATCACTGAGTTCCATTCTATTTTGCTGCTGGCGCAACATATCCCGCATTCGATGCAGAGTTTCCGGCCCCCGAGCCTGGGATTCTTGGGTCAATGTTTCGGTGTCTATGCCTTGTTCTTTAGCTTTGGCAATCATTTCTGTCCGTTTCAATTCAGCTTTAGCATGCTTCTGGGCAATATCCTGTTCGATTTTCTCCACAAACTCCGGTAACTCATCCAGTTTAGTCAGTTTGGAATGAGTGGTTTGCTCTGTTTCAACGGGAAGCAGTGTATTGATATCTTTACCATATTCAGCCAATCGCTCTTGTTGCTGCTCACGCAGGCGTTTTTCACGATTTTGGAAAATTTTCTGCAACGGAGAGTCAATTTGTGGAAGCTCTGTATCCAACCATGAACCAATTGCTTCTTCAGGAATGAGATCCTTTTCCCGAAAAGAGTATAAGGCACCTTTTTCTTTATCCATCCGTTGTTCAAGAACCTGTAGATAATGATTCTCCGAACGGGGCTTATCGCTCAATTCCAGTGCCGATATCATTTGCAAGACATCTTTGGCATCATCTTCATTAACTTGTATGGTTCCATGCCAAATTAAAATCATTTGTTCTAAATGGGGAAAGAACCATACTGTTGTATTGCGCATGACGACTTCTTCAACAATTTCTTTGTCAAGGCGCAGTCGTTTGATAAAACACCGTGCTTTCCATGATGGCAAACGGCCTTCCTGTACAGGTTTTTCCGGGTGCATGTTCCAAATCCGCCATGCTGCTTGTTCCGGCAGGGTAGTATTTTCTTCCCACCATTGATCTTCTGGTGCTGCATTGAATAACCGCCAATCAATATCCTGGGAAAAGCCAGGGAATTGGTTTTCTAACCACGCTTTGTCGTATTTTTTTCCTATGCGGGTAAAACGATTCGGCCAGATAAAATCCAGGGGACAAAAACTTGCCGGAGCAGGTATTTCCTGTTGTGACAATAAATGCTGTTTTGATTTCAATCGATTGTGCATCATTTCGATATTGGGCAGTCGATGAATTTTCATCCCATCTTCCAGAACTTCTGGCTCGAAACCGATACCGTGTGGATTATCAGTATAGTTTTTACCACCAAAAGCCCGATCCCAATCCAAGCGCATTTGTTCAAAAGGTTGGGGTTTTGAAGGAATATCATCAACCCAATAACGGTCACCAAAAGCAACTAAGTTTTTTTCTAACTTCTCTATCTGAATACGCGCAGTACACGCAGTTTTATCTGTCTGATGGTGAGTGTAGACATATCCTGTTGCCAGAAATTCAGCACAGGGTTTAGGTATAGCGAGATCAATAATGCCGTTACAGGTTTTCAACTCATTTTCCGCCAGTTGCCAAAGTTCTGCTTCTGGACGCAAGCGTGGAGTGGAACTCATATCGACCAGCGCCATAGCAGAGATCCCAAGATGATTTTTTTGTAACCAACGATAGGGTCGATAAAGCATGCTCAAACGCAAGGGCTTAATAATTTTCATTGAAATCCTGAGATAAATATTTTTTAACTGATGATATGTAAAGCGCTGTTTAAAATATTGGTGTTTGATTTCTTTATTGATACATCTGAATTGTTTAATGACATCGTTGCTTTATCTATTTTTGTATTTGCTTTACTGATAGACGTATTAGAATCGTTAACATCAAACACTATTGATGATAAGTTCGTTCCTGTTATATTGGTATTATGTCCTGTCTGGGTGGTTGATGTTCCGGTAATAAATACGTTAGTTGCTATGAAGGAAATAGATAAAACTTTAGCTGACCAAAAAGTTTGAGGGCAATCTATTACTACGTTTGTGTCGCTTTTTATTGTAATAAGATTAGGGCTTGAAATCGTTGTAACTCCTGTAATATTTTGTACCCAATTCCCATCAATTTTTGCATTCAGATTTCCATTAAGTTTATAAGTGTCTCCACCATCTATTTCTGTTTTTCGCCCATTCTGGATGGTTTCTTGCTGGCCACCTTTGATGGTTAATGTATCTTTTTCTTCAATAGTTGTTTCGTGGGTTTTTTTATAAATAAAGCTGGCACTATCTTGCACGGTGTCTTTTTGTTGTTTTTTTATCTCAGTTGTGCGATTGCCATCAATTGTGACGTTTTTATCATTTTCCACTGAGATATTCATATCCCGTTCGGCATGCAAATCAAATAACTCTTTGTTTGGTTCATCATCTAAAAACAGATAGTTTGCCTGCTCATGTTTACCCCCTTTTGTATTTGACATAATACCGACACGGGTTTCATATTTAGGCAGTTCCCAGGGAGGCATATTCTCATTATTGTAAGTACTGCCGATGACTAAAGGTTTGTCAGGATCACCATTGACGAAACTGACAACGACTTCTTCACCTACACGGGGAACATATATGCTGCCATACCGCCAGCCGGCCCAATGGCTGGCAACACGTACCCAGCAAGAGCTGGTATCATCTTGTTTGTCGTCTTTATCCCAACGAAATTTCACTTTTATTCTGCCATATTTATCAGTCCATATTTTCTTATTCTTGGGACCGGTAACGACAGCAGTTTCAAGGCCGTTTGCTTTTGGCCAAGGGGTCATAGCTAAAGGTTTCCAGTGAGTGTTAGCAGGAATAGCGTTAAAATCGACAACAATGTTGTCTTCAAGAGTCCCTGATTTTTTCTTAGAAAAATCCGGGGAGGACATGTCGGAGGATTCATAAAAATCGTAGTGCGCAGCTGTAATTAAATAGTCATTGTGGTTATCACCCTTAATTCCATTAGGCAGTGATAGTGTAAAAGTATGGCCCGGAGCTATTCCCACGATACTTCCTTTTCCATCAATCAGTTCACTTTGTGCTTCGTGAGCCTGTTGGCGTACACGGGCGTAAAATTGACCTTGAGCATGTTCTGTATAGTGTCCCGGCCAAATAAATATTTCGGTATTATCAATAGAACTGGCAGGTGTTTGGATGGCTGTATATAATTTAGCGCGTGGTTTGCGAAAATTATAGTCATCTATACTATAAGTGTTCGGGATAGTGACACTACAGACGTCCCATTCATAGATATATCCCTGAAAATGCTTATCTAATGAATTATTATATTCCAGTTTATTATATCCGGGCATAGGCTCATGTGATTGGGGTGAATCCACCAAAACCATGGTATGGCTTCCCATATCATGTTTAAAATAGTAATAAATCCCTTCATGCTCCATCAGGCGATGAATAAAATCGAAGTCAGTTTCATTATGTTTAACGCAATATTCCCATGTGCGATATTTTTCAATGAGTTGATTTTTGAAGAGAACTCCTGATTTATTTAATAATGCTGAAATAATATCTGGCACTGTTTTATTTTGCCAAATTCCATAGCCAACTTTTTTTTTCAATTCTGATAACTTAGGTCTGATTGTGGTAGTGTATAAATAAAATCCGCTGTCATTTTTATAAAACGGTGAATAAACTATTTTTTCTATATAACCGCTTAAATATCTTGTTGGTAATGATTTGTTTTTTATTTCTAAAGTCAGTACTGTATTACGCAGAGAAATTGGGTTATCTAATCTTTTTTCACTCAATAATTGAACTTCGAATTCATAGGCTTCTGATAATCTTTCAATTCCTTTAAGCGACTTGAAAGACAGGGATTTTTCAGATACTGAGGCGTGGACGATGAAGTTTCTCTTCATAATATTTCCCTTGCGCTTATTTAAGCTACCGTGTAGTCCTTGCAAACCAAGAAATTCACAGGAATTGGAGATAAAGCTACCGCATATTTCTTGCAAACCAAGAAATTCACAGGAATTAAAGATATAGCTACCGCATATTTCTTGGATACCAAGAAATTCACAAAAATTAAAGGTAAAATCACTGTATATTCCTTGCAGAACAAGAAATTTATATAAATTGGGGATGACATACAGAGTGATTAGTTTCCCAATAATATTGATTTAAGCATAAAGCTTGCTATTTTCAATTAATGAATGCTGTTTTGTTTAATTTACATATAACATTGGTTTGTTGTTTTTTCTAAAAATGCAATTATATATTTGTTAAATAAGGTTTTTAATGTAAGGAATCTATACTGTGGTCAGAAACGTGTTTTCAATAGCGGTTCTCTCTGGTTTTTTAGGCTGATAATGTAATCAATTAACTTATTGATTATTAAATACATTGAATTTTGATGGGGCCTTTTGCTTTCATTTATCTATTATAGGTTGGATTCTGTTTAATATAGTATATTGATTTAATTATCGTGTTAGTCATTTATCATATTTTTTTCTATTTTAGATTGTGAATTTAATGGATTGATTTGATATTTATGATTGTTATGTGAGCCTTGATCTTGAGGTAAAAATAGCTTCTGATACTGAATGTAAATTGAATCTATACTCAAAGGATTTAGAAATATATTCAGCAAGATGTAGTCAGCAAAGATGCAATTTGAAAGACGACAGTATACAAATAATTTTCTAAGCTAGTGCTGCGCCTTAACATACGTTACATGACGTATAACAATGAGTTGAAGAAAACCACTCGTCACCAATTGTCGTTGTAATATTCATTTTTTTAAATTATTATTCTAATCAACCCACGTCAGTGCAGAATATTATTCTTTAAAATATTTATTTTTTGGTTTTTATTGCAATTATTAATTGTGAATATAATGTCTATTATTCGCCGTCATAATCACTTTAATAGTAGGGTTTAAGTGGGTTAACAGTATTTAACTTTTCTTTAATTTGTTGATTTTAATTGAATTTAATGTATTTCTCCATTTTTTAAAATAAAATAGGTGTTTGTGTTTTGTGATAAAAATGTGATTCAAGTCCTAAATATTGACTAATTGTGTTACAGGCTATTATTCTGTATTGGATTTTTATATTCAGCATATTATGCTTGCGAATATTTTTCACCGATATGGATAGGGGGCAGAATGAAGGTCCTTATTTTAGGCAGTGGTGTTATTGGTGTAACTAGCGCATGGTATCTTGCACAGGAAGGGCACGAAGTTATCGTAATTGATCGCCAGAATAGTGCTGCTGAAGAAACCAGTGCCGGTAATGCTGGTCAAATCTCTCCGGGTTATGCAACACCTTGGGGGGCACCGGGTATTCCGCTGAAAGCAATAAAGTGGATGTTCCAGCGCCATGCACCTCTGGCTATTCGTCCAGATGGTTCGCTGTTTCAAATCCGCTGGATGTGGCAGATGCTGCGCAATTGTGATGCAAGCCACTATGCCATGAATAAAAGCAGAATGGTTCGATTGGCAGAATATAGTCGGGATTGCATGAAACAATTAAGGATAGATACGGGGATTGAATACGAGGGTCGCCAGGGAGGAACCCTGCAACTATTCAGGACAGCCAAGCAGTTTGATAATGCTGCCAATGATATTGAAGTGCTGGAGCAGGAAGGTGTTCCTTACCGATTATTGACTGCTGAGCAGTTGGCGACAGTGGAACCGGCTCTTGCTCATGTCTCCCATAAATTGACTGGCGGGTTACAACTTCCGAATGATGAAACGGGTGATTGCCAGATTTTTACCAAGGAACTGGCAAAAATGGCAGAAAATATCGGTGTGAAGTTTATATTCAACAAGCAGGTTGAGCAGATTTTAGTGGATGGAGACAAGATCACGGGTATCCGATGTAATGGTGGTGTCATGACTGCGGATAGTTATGTGGTAGCGATGGGCGCTTATTCGACAAATATCTTGAAAGATTACGTCAACATTCCGGTTTATCCAATGAAAGGTTATTCATTGACCATGCCAATTGCCGATGAGTCAAGAGCACCTGCTTCAACTGTGCTGGATGAAACTTACAAGATTGCGATTACCCGTTTTGATAACCGAATTCGTGTTGGTGGTATGGCTGAAGTGGTCGGCTTTAATCTGAATGTTCCTCAGAACCGCTGTGAAACACTGAAAATGGTTGTGCAAGATCTTTACCACAGTGGTGGCAATATTACAGAGGCTTCGTTCTGGACAGGCTTACGCCCTATGACGCCAGATGGGACTCCTATTGTTGGCCCGACCAAATATCCGAATCTCTATTTAAATACGGGTCATGGAACACTGGGCTGGACAATGGCTTGTGGTTCAGGAAAGTTGTTGTCGGATTTAATTTCTGGCAAAAAAACGGATATTGCGGCAGATGATCTTTCTGTATTCAGATATATCGATGGATTCAATATAAAAGTGCTTCCAATGAAGCCTTATTTACATACTGCGTAAACTAAGAAGAGGTCGTCATGCCACGTCCTATTTTGGCAACGATCCATCTCAATGCGCTCCGCCATAATTTGGCTGTTATTCGCCAAAAAACCGATAAGAGTCAAGTCTGGTCGGTGGTAAAGGCGAACGCATATGGGCATGGATTGGACAGAGTATGGCAATCACTCATGCAGACAGATGGGTTTGCACTGCTCGACATGAATGAAGCTATTTATTTAAGGGAACAGGGATGGCAGGGACCAATCCTGCTATTGGAAGGATTTTTTAAATCGAGCGATTTGCAGCTCATTAATCAGCATTGCCTGACAACCGCAGTACATAGCCATTGGCAGCTTGAGGTGATAGAAAAAGCCAAATTGGACAGGCCCATTGATATCTATCTAAAGCTTAATAGCGGAATGAATCGGTTGGGATTCACTCCCGAAGAATATCCACAGGTAGTTTCAATGGCGAAAGGGATTAAAAATATCAATTCAGTGACTTTAATGACCCATTTTTCCAATTCGGATAATGAAATCGGTGTTAAAGAACAATTAGCGGTTATTGAACGTTTGCAGATGAATTCTCTTTCTCATTGTCTGGCAAACTCTGGTGCTGTTTTGTGGCATCCTGAAACGCATGGGGATTGGATCCGACCGGGCATTGTCCTTTATGGTGCTTCTCCCAGCGGAAAGTGGCGTGATATTGCGAATGTAGGGTTGAAAGCAGCCATGACATTACAAAGTGAAATTATTGCAGTTCACGAGCTTCCCAGCGGGAACAAAATTGGTTATGGCAGCCGTTATATGACTCAGCAGACCATGCGCGTAGGTACAGTAGCATGTGGTTATGCAGATGGATATCCACGGCATGCTCCGACAGGTACTCCCGTTATGGTTGATGGCGTTCGTACTCAGTTATTGGGTGCTATATCAATGGATATGCTGACAGTGGATTTGACCCCATGTCCACAGGCAGACATAGGCAGTATTGTCGAGCTGTGGGGGGAAAATTTACCAGTGGATGAAGTTGCAGAATCCTCAGGAACCATAGGTTATGAACTCTTATGTGCATTAGCAAAGCGTGTCCCTGTTATCGTTGATTGACAGCCTTCTTATGAGTTTTTTCAGGCATTTCTCTTTATTGTTTTTAGGATAAGTGCCTGTCTTATCTACACCTAATGGGTATCAAGATGCAGCGCTTATGTCTTGGGAGTAGCTATCCAGAAGTATAGACAACCAAAATTCAGGTTAGCCAGCATCAGCGATTTTTCGGCAGCGGATAACAACAGAAAGTCTGTCAGGGTTGCCATTCTTAGGTAGTAATGGGCTATTGATACGTGCAGTTTCAATGCAAGCCATATTCTTATAACCTTCATTACTCATGTCTTTCATGCTACTGGAAAGAGCAGCTCCGGGGTTCCAGCATACTACATCGCTATGATGATAATGATGAATTTCAATCGTTCTTTTCCACTGTGGATCTCTGAGCAGACTAAAATCTTCTGGCTCTGTATAAATCAGATCAGTTCGTCCTTTGAAAAATAAATCTTCATGAACATATTGCTCTTTATCTGCAACGGTATCAATAAAATGACCACCAAGCCCACTGACCCGGATTTGGCTGATATCGCTGATATTGAAGTAAGAGTGAAGGGCACAGGTTGCTTGATATTCACCATGAGATTCTAACTCTATTTCACAGGTTTCCCCTAATTTAAAGCGAGCAATCAGTGTGAATTCATGTGGCCATAATTGATGGGTATAGGCGCTATCCTGTAGTGTGAATGTTAAAATAACTCCATTATTATTTTCATTATGTGCTTTGAGTTCCCAGGGCAATATCCGTGCAAACCCGTGACTGGGGGCAGCAGACGGTCCAAACCAGGGCCAGCAGATGGGAATACCGCCACGAATGGCGCTTCCGGCACTGAAAGCAGTTTTATCGCTTACCCATAATACCGGTTTTTCACCGCTAGGTTGCCATGTGATGAGGTGCGCACCCTGAATACTGATAGCGCCACGAGCTTTGGGATGGGAAACGACAATCAATGGAAAACCATAAATATTCCGTTGGCTGATATAAGGGGATATCTGCTCTACAACCGGTAATGAGAAAATTTTATCAAGCATCTGTCATGACCTTATGTAAATCTGAATTGGTAGTTGAACCAAGGTTCAAGAATAGCTCAATCTTTTGAAAATATAAATTTTGTAGAGATAAATATAAAAGCCATCTGTTCACAGATGGCTTTTGAACGTGGACCATCCCTTAAAATCTATTGGGTATAAAACTCAATTAATTAGAGATATGAGCGATCAGATCCAGAACTTTGTTAGAGTAACCTGTTTCGTTGTCATACCAAGAAACCAGTTTGACAAAGTTGTCGTTCAGGGCGATACCTGCTTTTGCATCAAATACAGAAGTCAGTTTTTCGCCGTTGAAATCAGTGGAAACAACATCATCTTCAGTGTAACCCAGGATACCTTTCAGCTCGCCTTCTGCCGCTTCTTTGATTACGTCACAGATTTGTGCGTAAGTTGCAGGTTTTTCGAGACGTACAGTCAGGTCAACAACAGAAACGTTAGGAGTAGGAACACGGAAAGACATACCAGTCAGTTTGCCGTTCAGTTCTGGAATAACTTTACCTACTGCTTTTGCTGCACCAGTAGAAGATGGGATGATGTTTTGTGCTGCACCACGACCGCCACGCCAGTCTTTAGCGGAAGGACCGTCAACGGTTTTCTGAGTAGCAGTTGTTGCATGAACAGTAGTCATCAGACCTTCGATGATGCCGAATTTGTCATTGATAACTTTAGCCAGTGGAGCAAGGCAGTTAGTAGTACAGGATGCGTTGGAAACGATTTCCTGACCTGCATAGGCGTTATGGTTTACACCCATGACAAACATTGGTGTGTCGTCTTTGGATGGGCCGGTCAGAACCACTTTTTTCGCGCCCGCAGCAATGTGTTTACGTGCAGTTTCGTCGGTCAGGAAGATACCAGTTGCTTCAGCAACTACATCAACACCCACTTCGTTCCACTTCAGGTTAGCTGGATCTCTTTCAGATGTAACGCGGATGGTTTTGCCGTTAACAACCAGCTGACCGTCTTTAACTTCAACAGAACCGTTAAAGCGGCCGTGGGTTGAATCGTATTTCAGCATGTAAGCCATGTACTCTGCATCCAACAGATCGTTGATAGCAACGATTTCAATATCTGAACGCTCTTGTGCAGCACGGAAAACAATACGGCCAATACGACCAAAACCGTTAATACCTACTTTGATAGTCATAGTATTCCACCAGCTATTTTTTAGTGAATTAAAAGTTGTTTCTAAAGTTACCAAAATCTTGCCAGCCGTCAAGCGGAATCGTGTCAACAATTGAAAAAGATCAATCATAATCACTGCCTGAACGCTTGCTGTACAGTCGTGACAAGCTTTACGCGCACTATTATCGGGGTATAGGGATATATTTAAAGTTACCATAGATTAGATATGTGAGAGTTATCACAATTAGTAAACTAAATTGCTGTGTTGAATGGGTTAGAATGCATTTTGACATCATGATGTTACTTTTTTGTTGTTTTTGATGATTTTTTTATTGAAAATATTGGTCTTCAAAGGTGGTCATTATGGCTAAAAGTCAAAATATTTCTCTTTCCATAGAAAAACTTAATGCAATGCAGCGCCATGTTACTCAGGAAGCAGGCACTGAGCCGCCATTTTCAGGAAAACTACTGCACAACAAAAAAAGTGGTACTTACCATTGCCTGTGTTGCCGTCAAGCCTTATTCGTTTCTGATACTAAATTTGATTCTGGTTGTGGGTGGCCGAGTTTTTACCAGTCGATTAATGATGAATCCATCACTTATCTTGATGATTATTCTCATAATATGCATCGAATAGAGGTGCGTTGCAGCTATTGTCAGGCTCATTTGGGGCATGTTTTTCCTGATGGGCCTAAACCAACGGGAGAACGCTTTTGCATTAATTCAGCATCATTGCGTTTTGTTGATAAAGAAACTGGTGATGAAACAGCAGGTTAATGTTATTACTGAAGAGAATTGGCTTACATGAAATGCTGACTCTAACAGTTAAGTGTAAATACTCATAAAGAAACGATTCAGCTTGACGTCAATTTATAGTTTATACCAATAGATTTTGAGTTGCAGCGCGGCGGTAAGGATGCAAATTCAACACAGCGGCAACTTGAAGGCAGGTATATATCAATTTGTAAAAGTATTAATCAATAACAATATTAATGTGTAATAGTGTTAGTTTGTAATAGTGTGAATAGTACATGCATTACCGTTTCGTATTACAAATGTTTCAGCGCAAATATAGCCGTTAAGGAAATATCGATGAAGTTGGATGATTTACTCTCTGCTATGACGCCGGAAATTTATCAGCGATTAGTTCAGGCTGTTGAATTAGGAAAATGGCAGGATGGTGTACCACTTACGCCAGAACAGAAAGAACACAGTTTACAGGTAGTGATGCTTTGGCAAGCTAAACATAATCATGATCCTGAACATATGACGATTGGCACAAATGGTGAAATTACCCTAAAAAGCAAACAAGAGTTAAAAGCAACGTTCCAATCTGAAATGGTTGCTAAATTAAAACCTCAGGCAGAAGATTGAATTAAACTGTAATGAAAGCCCCCCTGGCAGAAGTGGGGATAGATAATGTCTAGAGCCTAATAGGATAGGCTCTTGGCTTGTTTATAAAAGCGTTATTACTTCACTTTGTGAGATTAATTTAGCGCCTTTTGCAGCCATATATTCGAGTGCGTGCTTGCTGTCATCGGCATGAATATTGACACCACGGCAACCATCGACAATCACATAGGTTTCATAGCCCAGTATTAAAGCATCAAGCACAGTAAATTTTATACAGTAATCGGTGGCGATGCCCAATACAAATAGACGCTGTATATTTTGTTCCTTTAACCACCCATGTAAACGGGTTTTGCTTTTATGATCATTATCAAAGAAGGCACTGTAGCTGTCTATCTGAGGATTCTCACCTTTTCGGAAAACTTCTTGGATCGCGGATTGATTTAATGTGGGGTGGAATTCAGCGCCAAATTGCCCTTGTACACAATGAATAGGCCACCACACTTGAGGAATGCCATTGAGTTCGCCCAATTCACCGGTTTTCTGCCCGGAATTTGCCGCGAAACTCATATGGCCGGCTGGATGCCAGTCCTGACTTGCGATGATAGCGATGTTTTCCTGATTAGTGTCTCTCTGACATAGCGCAATGATTTCATTTGCAACCTTAATGACAGTGTCACTCTCTTTGACTGCCAGTGCTCCTCCGGTACAGAAGTCATTTTGTAGATCGATAAGCAATAATGCTGTTTTCATCATATCTCTCGATTTACCTAATTTATTATTCATCGGAATAGCTCAATTCCCCACGCAGATTTTGTTGCATCAGGTGGCGTATTTCTTCAGGTGTATAGGGTTGACTCAATAAATAGTGCAGTTTAGTTAAGGCTGCTTCAAAAGTCATATCATAACCACTGATGATACCTGATGTCGCCAAAAAGTGACCAGTAGCATAACCTTCCATATTGACCCGACCAGAAATACATTGTGTCAGATTTACGACGATGATCCCTCGTTCGGTTGCTTCTTTCAATGTTTTCAGCAACGCAGAACACTGGGGCGCATTGCCAACACCATATGATCGTAAAATTAATGCTTTGACGGGCTGCATAAGGATATTTTCAACAACTTGACTGGATAATCCAGGATAAATGGTCACAACACCAATTGGTTGGGACGTGATTGGTTTTACAACAAATTCGCTGTGGTTGGTTGGTATGGGGGTTGTTTTGAAGGTGCGAATATTGATTCCTGCTTCCATCAGTGGTGAGTAATTAGGGGATGAGAAAGCATCAAAACCGTCCGCGTGAGCTTTGATCGTTCTGTTACCACGAAACAATTTATTGTTGAAAAAAAGACTGACTTCATTGATAGGATAATTGGCTGCAAGATAGAGCGCATTAAGTAGATTGGTCTGCCCATCAGAACGCAGAGCTTCCAGAGGAATTTGTGACCCTGTCACAATGACCGGTTTATTCAGATTCTCAAACATAAAAGAGAGTGCTGAAGCAGTGAAAGCCATGGTATCTGTGCCATGCAGGATAACAAAACCATCATAATCGTGATAATTCTGATAGATATCATCTGCGATGATACCCCAGTCATCAGGACTCATATCAGAAGAATCAATCAGGGGTTGATGCTCACGGATCGTAAATGTTGGCATTTCCGGGCGGTGAAATTCGGGCATTTTGGTGAGCTGTTGTTGCAAATGACCAGAAACGGGAATGTACCCATTGGGGGAATGCTGCATCCCGATTGTGCCGCCAGTGTAAACAACATAGATGGATTTCTTCTGCATGATAATGCCTCGATAAACATATTTAACCGGATTGGATTATAGGGTGTGTGCAGAATAAAAAAAGCCTGATGGTGAGATCAGGCTTCATTTTTGGTAAAAACGTTGTCAGCTATTTTTAATGAATATCTGCGCAATTCAGGCAGAATGTATAAATGTTTTGCGGATCATTCATATTCTTATAAAAAATAGCCTGCTTTTTCAAGCCTTGGGTCATTTTGGGAAGTGACACCGGAAGCGCGGATTGCAACATATTTGGCAGTAGGGCCTGCGTTGATGCAGTGAGTTCAAACATCATTTTTTCAGAGAACGATAATTCAGGCTGCATCCAGTCCAGTGAGACATTTTTTATACCTGCTAATTCAGCGGCTTTTTTGACAGCATCATCAAAATCACCTAATTGATCGACTAAACCATGTTTTTTAGCATCAAGACCGCTCCAAACACGCCCTTGAGCAATACTATTGATTTCATCTACAGATTTATTGCGGGCTTTAGCAACCAGTTTAATAAACTTATTGTAGCCGTTCTCAGTAGACAGCTGTATTACGTCTGAGTAATCTGCATTCAATCCCTTGATTGAAGAAGAATCTGCCAGTGAAGAGGTTGAAATCCCGTCTGAGTTTACGCCAATATAATTCAGAGTTTTTTCAAAGGAATGGATAATACTAAAAACACCGATCGAACCCGTTAATGTGTTTGGATCAGCAATGATAGCGTTAGCAGGGGTCGAAATCCAGTAACCGCCAGATGCTGCTGCTCCGCCCATTGAAACAACAATAGGTTTTGTATTCTTACCATTATTTTCTTTATCGTCACGAATGGCGACAAGTTCGGCGCGGATAATTTCAGATGCGCTAATACTGCCGCCAGGGCTATTTACCCGTAATATAATCGCTTTTATGTCGGGGTTAAGGTGTGCTTCACGCAGCTGTTCTGTGATGGTATCGCTGCCCACAGTGCCAGATAGTTGTTTACCGTCTAAAATCGGGCCTTCCACAATGATGACGGCAATGTTGCCCTTGTTATTGCTCGGGTCTTGTATAGGGTTTTTGGCAATGTAGTCATTAATACTGATATAATTGAAATGTTTTTGTTCTTTATCCCAACCAAAGATATCCTTCATTTTCTTTTCAACTGCACCGCGCGGCTCAATATGGCTCACCAGTTTGTTTTGATATGCATACAGTGCAAAATCACCACCAGCTTTACGGAGTTTTTCAATAAAATTGGCGGTGCCAGGGAAAACTTGGTCGGCAGGAATATGTCTATTGACAGCAATGGTATTTAAGTAATTGTTCCAAGACTCATAGACCCAAAGGCTGTCGGCTTCACGTGCTTCTTCTGACATATTATTCCGCAATGCAGGCTCTACTGCTGATTTATAGGTGCCTACACGGAAAACATGTGTGGAAATTTTCAGCGAGTCTAACAATGACTTGTAGTATAAATGGTCGGTTGAAAAGCCATGGATATCTACTATTCCTTGTGGGGACAAGTATATTTCATTCGCGAAGCTGGCTAAATAATATTGTGATTGTGAGTAACTATCATTGATTGCAAAAACAGGTTTACCTGATGCTTTAAATTCGTTAATGGCCTTACCAATATATTTCATTGAAGGCCAGTCTGCTCCTGCGAACTCATTCAGCTTTAATACCATGCCGCTAATTTTAGGATCATCTTTGGCTCGGCGAATACTGTCAACAACGTCAAATAAAGAGGTTTCTTGAGGATTGCTGTTGTAAGAGCCAAAAATATCTTTGCCTAATTGTTCAAATGGATTGCGGGCGGATACGCGATCAAGAACAATCCCCGATAAATTGACATATAACGCCCCATGATAACTATTATCACGTTTAGATTGTTGTTTATAAACGATTAAGCTAATAGCAACAATAACAATCAGCAGGATAAAAATAAGGTTAGAAATGAGTTGGCGAACAAAATTTAGCAGTTTCCAACACCATTTAAATAGCGCTGCTATAAAATTCCATAAAGTACGCATATTATCTCCAATGATGGGGTCAAATGAGGGTATCCTAATCAGCTCATTTGTAAATGTCAGCTGAAAATCATGTGAATGATGGAAAAAGTGGTTTCTGTGCTTTCATTCGTTAACAAATAAACAGAGAATGTTGAGCCGTGACAGATTATCTTATTCAGGAGAAGAAAATGAATGCTTTGGAACTTTTGTTGAATCGTCGTTCAGCTTCACGTTTAACGACACCAGCGCCAGAAGGCCATGAACTACAAAATATTTTGGCAGCAGGGATGAGAGCGCCCGATCATGGGGCATTGCGTCCTTGGCATTTTATCGTGATGTATGGAGAAGGCATTAATAAATTCAGCCAGTTACTTGAGAAAGCGGCAATTGAGGGTGAGTTAGGAGAAGAGGTAGAAGAAAAAGCGAAAAATGCACCTTACCGTGCACCTATGATTATCACAGTTATCGCCAAAGTGGTTGAACATGCAAAAGTACCTGCATGGGAACAAGTCGTTGCAGCAGGTTGTGCGGTTCATGCCATGCAGATGGCCGCTGTGGTTCAAGGGTTTAATGGTATATGGCGTTCAGGCTCATGGACAGAAGATCCAATCGTCAGAGCAGGTCTGGGATGTGAGGAAAATGATAAAATTGTAGGATTCCTCTATTTAGGAACGCCAAAACTTAAAGCACCTGTAAAAGTAGAAACGCCAGATTTGACGAACTTTGTCAGTTACTTTTAACTGGAGTGAGCAATGTCAACTGAAATCCGTCTGACTCAATATAGCCATGGTGCCGGATGTGGCTGCAAAATTTCCCCCAAAGTATTGGAAACTATCCTGCATAGTGAGCAGGCAAAATTTTTCGATCCTAATTTGCTGGTGGGTAATGAAACCCGTGACGATGCTGCCGTTTATGATATTGGTAATGGTACAGGCATCATTAGCACTACGGACTTCTTTATGCCGATTGTTGATGACCCGTTTGATTTTGGTCGTATTGCTGCGACTAATGCCATCAGCGATATTTATGCGATGGGAGGAAAACCAATAATGGCGATTGCGATTCTCGGCTGGCCAATTGCTAAGTTGTCACCAGAAATCGCTCAAAAAGTCATTGAGGGTGGTCGGGCTGTTTGCAAAGAAGCGGGTATTTCCCTTGCCGGGGGGCACTCTATTGATGCTCCTGAACCCATCTTCGGTCTGGCAGTGACTGGTATCATCGATATTGAGCGAGTGAAACGTAATAATCAGGCAAAAGCAGGGAGCCTTCTGTTCCTGACTAAACCTTTAGGCGTCGGTGTATTAACTACGGCTGAAAAGAAAGGATTGCTTGAATCTGAACATCAAGGTATTGCAAAAGAAATCATGTGCCAATTGAATAAGTCGGGAACGGATTTTGCAAGAATTGATGGTGTTACGGCGATGACGGATGTAACAGGTTTTGGCCTGTTAGGACATTTGAGTGAAGTTTGTGCAGGCTCGGGCGTTCAAGCAACGGTCAGATTTTCACAGATTCCAAGATTGCCTGATGTTGATATTTATATTGAAAAAGGTTGCGTACCCGGCGGCACAGGACGTAATTTTGATAGTTATGGGCATTTAATTGGAAAAATGACTGCCCGCCAGCGTCATCTTCTGTGTGATCCACAAACCTCGGGTGGTTTATTACTGGCGATTTTGCCGGAAGCCGTGGAAGAGGCGGAAGCCATTGCGCGGAGCCACAATATCGATTTGGTTGCTATTGGTGAACTGACTGTATCATGTTTAGACAGAGCACTTATTGAAGTTATTGAATAAATTCCATGCGTCTTTTTATTGCAGAAAAACCTAGCCTCGCGAGAGCCATAGCGGATGTTTTACCGAAACCCCATCGACGTGGGGACGGGTTTATCGAATGTGGGAATAACCAGTTTGTTACTTGGTGTGTCGGTCATCTATTGGAGCAGGCTGAGCCAGATGCTTACGATAGCCACTATGCCCGCTGGGTATTGGCTGATCTACCTATCATTCCTGAAAAATGGCAGTTAAAGCCACGGGCTGCCGTGGCGAAACAACTCAATACAATTAAATCCCTGTTGGAAAAGGCGAGTGAAATTGTCCATGCAGGAGATCCCGATCGTGAAGGGCAATTACTGGTGGATGAGGTACTGGATTTTTTGGATCTGGATGCCGAAAAAAAACAGAATGTTCAGCGTTGTCTGATAAATGACCTGAATCCTCAGGCGGTCATAAAGGCAGTTGAACGCCTGAGGAGTAACCGAGAATTTGTTCCTTTGTGTGTTTCTGCATTGGCCAGAGCCAGGGCTGATTGGCTTTATGGCATCAATATGACCCGTGCCTATACGTTATTGGGACGGAATGCAGGCTATCAGGGCGTATTATCAGTTGGACGTGTTCAGACCCCGATTCTGGGGTTGGTCGTTCGTCGTGATGAAGAAATAGAGCATTTTGTGCCGAAAGATTTCTTTGAAGTCAAAGCGCATATCGTTACACCAAGTGAAGAACGATTTACGGCTGTATGGCAACCAAGTGAGTCTTGCATTGATTTTCAGGATGAAGAAGGGAGAATTATTCACCAGCCACTAGCAGAACACGTCGTAGCACGAATCACTGGACAACCGGCCATTGTCACTGCATATCAGGATAAGCGCGAATCCGAAACAGCACCGCTGCCATTTTCGCTCTCTTCTTTGCAGATTGAAGCGGCTAAGCGTTTTGGCTTGAGTGCTCAGGATGTGCTTGATATTTGTCAACGACTCTATGAAACCCACAAATTGATCACTTATCCACGTTCCGATTGCCGTTATTTGCCGGAAGAGCATTTTGCAGGACGTCATGCGGTTTTGAAGGCTATTTCGGTTCATTCATCACATTTATTGCCACAAAATGCATTGGATACGGAGAAAAAGAATCGTTGTTGGGATGATAAGAAAGTTGATGCACATCATGCGATTGTCCCTACTGCGCGTAGCAGCCAAGCCAATCTGACACAGAATGAAAGCCACATTTATAGCCTGATTGCCAGGCAATATCTGATGCAATTTTTCCCTGATGCAATATTTCGGAAGTGTACGATTGAGCTTGATATTGCAGGTGGAAAATTCATTGCCAAAGCACGCTTTCTGGCAGAAGCGGGTTGGAGAACCTTGCTTGGCAATAAGGAACGTGATGAAGAAAATGAAGGTACTCCATTACCTGTTGTCGCTAAGGGAAATGAGCTGTTGTGTGAGAAAGGGGAAATGGTGGAAAGGCAGACGCAACCACCACGACCTTTTACTGATGCAACATTATTGTCTGCCATGACAGGAATAGCGCGATTTGTGCAGGATAAGGCATTGAAAAAGGTGTTGCGGGCAACTGATGGGCTGGGGACCGAAGCAACCCGAGCAGGAATTATTGAACTGCTATTCAAGCGAGAGTTTTTGTACAAAAAAGGGCGTTATATCCATGCTACACCTGCGGGTCGAGCTTTGATCCATGTATTGCCGGATATGGCTGTATTACCCGATATGACGGCTCATTGGGAATCTCGTTTGACGCAAATCAGCGAAAAGCAATTTCGTTATCAGGATTTTATGTTGCCTCTTCAGGAAATATTGCAACAATTAATCTGGCAGGCAAAACAGTATCGTAATCTAAAAGCGTTTAGAGATTTACCCCCTGTTCCAGCAAAAGGAAAAAAAGGAAAACAGGCAAAACCCAGTAAGAATAAGTCGAAGGCAGCTAAAACCGATTAGATATATACCCAATGGATTTCAAGATGCAGCACGACGGCAAGGGAATGAACCCCCAGGAGCATAGCTAACTATGTGACTGGCGTGAGTGAGCGCAGCCAACAAAGCTGCAACTTGAAAGACGACGGGTATAACCGAAATGAGAAACACAGTACCGTCAATGACCGTGCTGTGTTTCTTGTCTGATAATTATATTTCAAATGTTGTCCAAACAGGGGCATGATCGGACGGTTTTTCCATGCTGCGGATAGCATAATCGATACCAGAAGAGATACATTTTTTAGCCAACGGCTGACTGGCAAGCAGTAAATCAATGCGTAATCCACGATTATCATCAAAACCTTTTGAGCGATAATCAAACCAAGAAAACTGATTATTGGTTTCAGGATATTGAGTCCGGAAAGTATCAACGAAGCCCCAGTTTTTAAGGCGTGCCATCCATTCTCTCTCTTCAGGTAAGAAGGAACACTTTCCAGTTTTTAACCAGCGTTTTTGATTATTTTCTCCGATCCCAATATCAAGATCGGTTGGGCTGATATTCATATCCCCCATAATCAAAATGTTTGATTCTGGAGAGTGATTATTTTCTAGGTAGGATTGTAGATCCTGATAGAACTTCTCTTTTGCAGGAAATTTAATCGGATGATCACGGCTTTCACCTTGTGGAAAATAACCGTTGATGACAGTTAATAAACCGAGCGGTGTTTCGATATCAGCCATAATAATACGGCGTTGAGCATCACCATCGTCAGTAGGGAAGCCTTTACGAACAGCGATTGGTTTTTCGCGGGTAAGCAGGGCGACACCATAGTGTGATTTTTGACCATGATAGAAGACGTGATAACCCAGCTTGTTTACCTCTTCTAGGGGAAACATTTCATCATGGACTTTTATTTCTTGTAATCCGATAACATCTGGTTGGTGTTGTTCGACAATGGCAGCAAGTTGATGAGGACGTGCTCGCAACCCATTAATATTGAATGAGACAAATTTCATATCGTTATAATCACCTTTAGAATATGCTATATTTTAATGTTAACAGATATAAGTAAAGCTGTAACTATTTATTAAATAATAAATTTTACCTAACTATCTTGATATCTAGCTATTTTACTCTTATATGTAATACTATATTGAGTATAATACTCTAGTTATCCAAAATTTTAAGTGTCGAATCGTTTTTTAAACAATAAAAATCACAAAATAAATAAGTGATAAATTAATGAATATATAACAATTCACTAGTCATAATCTGTTATATTAAATTCCTGATATTATAATTATATGTGAGGATTTTTATCCTTTTAATTTATTTTATGTCATGTATTACAAAAATTAATTAATGAAAAAGTAGAAGAGTTAATCAATCTCTGATAGAAATTTGAACTTGTAGGCCAAGGTTATATTTACTAATGGTTTGCAATCACGGTGGAATATTCATCATGATATAGGTGGATAATATAAGTCCATCTAAACCGCATTATTGCATCAGGGACTGGCATTTTATATAAATGTCATTTGAAAAATATCTATTTTTATTGTACAAAATTATACCTTCACAATATCAAGTTTGATTTAGCGGTTACCTGATGAGAAGGCCATTTCAAGGATATTATTTTAGCCACAAGTTACATAGGAACGGTGAATTATGTTTTTTTCTCGTAAATTAGAAGCATTCATGGCGGTGGTGGAAATGGGTTCTTTAAGCAAGGCGGCAAGAGTGATGAACCGTACGACTCCCCCAGTCGCTAAATCAATTAAAGACTTTGAGGCGACGTTAGGAAAGCGCTTATTTAAAAGGGAGAAGTTTGGGATGATTCTGACCAAAGACGGAGTGGAGTTATATAATGACCTAAAAGAGCTATATTTGAAAGAGAAAGAAATTACAAAGAAACACATTAGTGGGAGTATTTGTAATGTTGTAAATATATACCATGATTGGGGTAAGAAAAAGCATCTGATTTCGCTTTATAAAGCAGCGGACCGAAATAATGCTCAGGTTAATATATTACGCTTCAGTTATGATAACATCGATGAAATAGTTGATTATGAGGGTAATACGATAATTTTAAGTTCAGAAAAAATACTTAGTGACCGATTCAGTCTTGTACGGAAAATTGATGGACCAAATTTGGGGATCTGCTGCCGTAAAGAATTATTGGGTGAAGTGAATGGAGACTTTATTCAATTGCTGAAAAAGAGAACATGGTTATGTGATCCAGTGCTCTATAAAGGCAATTTGATAAAGAGCCTGGAAGAGGAAATGGTAAAAAATGGGGAGAAAGTTAATATCCGACAGATGGATAATATAGAGTGCTGCCTTAATTTCATTCAGTCATCTGATTATATTTTTATTACTGATTCCCACTCCGGAGCATTGGAAGAGGGAGAGAGTTTAGGCTTTATGCCAATCCCACGACCTGATGCCATTAATCAGTGTTATGTCTACAAATCAAAATCTCATTCAAGCGTGTTAAACCGTTTTATCGACTCTGTCAGCGATATGGAGTAACCGGTTGCATAAGCGGAGCAAACTGTCAGGTCTCCCGAGCTCCGCTATTGGTACGTGTTCAAGTGCATTAATTTTGAAACATTAAGTTAGTCGTGAATCAAAAGGAAATTGTTTTTCTTTTGAACATATGGTGATTAGTTTCGACAATTGATGTGAGCAATGGATTGTTATTATATTCGTAATGCATTGAGAGCTTTGAATAGATTTTTGATGGTGGTGAGGAAAAATGACTTGTCATTTTATTCCTCACCTTGGCATAAATAATATACCATTCTTCTTCGATATTTCACTCTGCTCCTTACTCCGACAGCTTCACCCCACGCGCATTATTATTTAGCTGTGCCCAATTCTAACCTTGGTCGAAGGTTTTCGTTCTTCCCCAAGAGGGGTAGGTTGGTCTGGTTATTTCTTTGAATTTGGAAGATTGCTTTGATGGTGGTGGGGGAAGGATTCGAACCTTCGAAGTCTGTGACGGCAGATTTACAGTCTGCTCCCTTTGGCCGCTCGGGAACCCCACCAAATTTTGAATTGTACGCTGTCGTTAGCAGCGGACGGCATAATATCAAATAAGCCGCCACTGTAAAGTAGTTAATTGAAAATAAAGTATCAAGCGATGTTTTTTTGAACTTAACGATCAAGTTACAGCCTATTTAAATGTATTATCAGTAGGGTTCTTGCCATAAAATATTTTAACTGTTTATACCAGTGGATTCGAATTGTAGCACGATGGCAAGGTAGCGAGTTCCCAGGATCATAGTTACCTATGCTCCTGGGGTGCGTGAGTGAAGCCAACAAAACTGCAACTTAAAAGACGACGGGGATATCAAAGAATAACGGTGCGGTTACCATATACAAAAACTCGCTGGGAAAAGACCCAGTGCAATGCTTGACTCAATACATTCTTTTCAACATCTCGTCCTGCCCGCATCATCTCTTCGGCAGTATATGTATGATCTACATTTATTACGTCCTGAGTGATAATTGGGCCTTCATCCAAATTATCATTTACATAATGTGCAGTAGCACCAATGATCTTCACCCCTCGCTCATAAGCCTGATGATAAGGGCGTGCGCCTATGAATGCAGGCAAAAATGAGTGGTGAATGTTGATTATCTGATTTGGATAATGTTGAACAAATGCTGGTGTCAGGACACGCATATATTTGGCGAGTACAACATAATCTGGTTTATACTGTTCAATCTGAGCCATCAATGCTTCATCATGCTGTTCACGAGTTAAACCTTCATGGCTGATGTAATGGAAAGGAATGCCGAATTGTTCAACTAATTGTTGCAGGATCGTATGGTTTCCAATAACAGCTGCAATTTCGACATCTAATCCACCATAGGCACTTTTTACCAAAATATCACCAATACAATGTGCTTCTTTCGTCACCATGAGAACGATACGGCGACGACCCGCCGCGTTGAGTTCCCGGTTCGAACCTACGGGTAAAGCATCGTCCAAATCGGCCAGAAGTGTTTCATCATTGAAAATACCTTCCAGTTCTGTACGCATAAAAAAACGTCCAGTGCGGTGATCTACAAATTCATTATTTTGAACGATATTTAATTGATGCTTGTAGCAGATGTTTGTGATCTTTGCGATTAACCCTTTGGAGTCAGGACAAATTGTACGCAAGATTTTTTTTTGTATGTTTGCGTTTTGCATGGATTGCGAGATCCTCAAATTTTCTTAACTGTGTGTGAATTGTTATATTTGATATTCAGATGCTGATTTAACCACAGCACTTCTTGTATTTTTTGCCTGAACCACACGGGCAAGGGTAATTACGACCTATCTGAGGACGAATGCCATCAATATAAAACCAGTGTTGGTCAATGCGCAAAAAACGTGAGCGCTCATGAATCAATTGATTATCTTGCTTTCCCTGTTCAATAAAGCAAGCTGAAAATTCGACATAGGCTTCATTATTATGTTTGCCTTGATTTGTTTCTAAGACACTTAATCCCAGCCATTGTACACCAGCAAAACTTTGTTCTATTTCTGAACGCCAATTTTCGGCCTGACAATCAGGATGCCAGGTTGCGATTAGATAATCTACATCGTGTATGACATAAGCACTATATCTGGAACGCATCAAAGATTCGGCATTTGGAGCAGGATAATGATTTTCGAGATAGGGACCACAACAATGAGCAAAAAGCAAGTCACTGCCGCAGGGACACATTTTTGTCAAAATAACTCCGATTATTTAAGGTGGTTGCTGTTAATATGAGCGATATTGCAAAGATATGTAGAGTATAAATAGTATAGGCCTGTTGAGATATCATCGACTGATGATACTCGAATATAGGCAATGGTCGCAATGCTTGGTAAGAGGCCTCTGTTATGGAAAAGGTATTGAGAGGAAAGAAAATATTAGTTGTAGAAGATGAACCAGTTTGTTGCTCCTTATTAGTAAATTATTTGAATTCTTTGGGAGCAGTAACGATGTGTGCATCGAATGGAGAAATAGCATTACAGAAGATAGCGACGGAGATAGAACCCGAACTTATCTTTTGTGATTTGAATATGCCGTTCATGAATGGCCTTGAGTTTATTAGCCATATGGCGAAGAAAGGGTTGACTATACCCGTTATTATTGTTTCTGCAACAAAGAATATGATGAAAATAGATGACGCGCTGCGCCTGGGAGCTAAAGATATCTTGTTAAAACCGATACTGAATCTTAATGAGATTAAGAAAGTTGCATTGAATTACTTGTATCCTCAATTATTTTCTTCTGAGGCTATAGAACGCAGTAGCTTGGTTCAGGAATTAACAATATTAAAACAAAATACCATCGCTACATGGAGGGTATTAAAACAGCTACAGCCGCCGGTTTCCCAGATTATTGCTAACTGTAGGGTAAATTATCGTTTGTTGAATACTGCGGGTAAAACAGGATTGGTCTTCGATATTGCCGCAATTTCTGAGAAAGAAATGATGTTCTGCTGTTTTGATGTCAGTCATTCAAAAGATAGGAGTGCTATTTCCGCACTATTATTGAAAGTCGCCTTTAATAATATCTTGAAAAAAAGATATTTTTATAAAAAAAAGGGCTTACCCGGCATGCAGAATATTATGAATTGGTTGAAACAGGTAGTGAGTAACGGGAAGGAGACTGAACCACTTTCGTTGTTGTTGGGGTATTATGATACACATAATAAGACAATTTTATTGTCATCAGCTGGATTAGATGCACATGTTAAATCCGACGATTATCAGAAACAGCTAGATAACGGGATACCATTTCGAACATTGGAAGTTATTCATGCTGATCATGACAGTAAACGCAGCGCATTTTGGCAATGCAGAATATGGAATAATAGAAATCAAATAAAATTGATGTTTTCTCCATCATTTAGTTAATAATTTTATAACATTTATGTATCATTTTACTGCCGTGTTCAACATAAGATCATATAAATATGAGCAAAAAATAGCGCACTTATACCCAATGAATTTCGACTTGCAGTACTACGATAGCAAGGGAATGAGTTCTTGAGCATAGACAATTATGCGACTGGGGTGAGTGAGCGAAGCGAACAAAGTTGCAATTGGAAAGACGACGAGTATATATCAGGTTGAATTAACTGGTATACTCGTGCGCGTTATTTTTTATGAATATGATTTTTTTCACACATGCGATTTTTTAGAGAGTTAGTGCTATTTAAGCTAACTGTTATAGGATTTTTCAGTGACAACATGGCAGTAGGAGACAATGTAATGTCAGCAATAAACAAAAAGGTAAAAAAAGCTGTTATCCCTGTAGCTGGTTTGGGAACAAGAATGTTACCAGCCACTAAAGCTATCCCTAAAGAAATGCTCCCTTTGGTAGATAAACCACTTATTCAGTATGTTGTCAATGAATGTATTAAAGCTGGCATTAATGAAATTATTCTGGTCACACATTCATCCAAAAATTCTATAGAAAATCATTTTGATACCAGTTTTGAGCTGGAAGCAATCCTTGAGAAAAGGGTCAAACGTCAGTTATTGGATGAGGTACAGTCTATCTGTCCGAGCCATGTGACGATAATGCAAACTCGGCAAGGAATAGCAAAAGGATTGGGGCATGCGGTCTTATGTGCTAAGCCACTTATTGGTGATGAGCCGTTTGCTGTTATTTTGCCAGATGTCATTTTAGATGAGTATAGTACCGATCTGTCAAAATATAATCTGAGTGAAATGCTATCGCGTTTTGATAGCAATGGAGCCAGTCAGATTCTGGTAGAACCTGTTCCTAAAGAAAGTGTCTCGGATTATGGCATCGTAGATTGCTTAGGTGAAGTACTGCAACCCGGTGACAGTAAACCTATTGTCCGTGTTGTTGAGAAACCGAAACCAGAAGAAGCGCCATCCAATCTTGCTATTGTTGGGCGTTATGTATTATCTGAAAAAATTTGGCCATTGCTGGCAAAAACGGCACCAGGGGCAGGTGATGAAATTCAATTAACAGATGCCATTGCCATGCTGATGGAAAAAGAGCCAGTAGAGGCTTATCACTTGCAGGGCCGTAGCCATGATTGCGGTAATAAATTGGGCTATATGCAGGCATTTGTAGAATATGGCATGAAACACAAGGAACTGGGTAAATCATTCATGGATTGGATCATGACCTTGCAAAACCAGATTGAAAAATAATCTATTAGTCATTTAAGGTGTGATATGAAAGTTACTGTATTTGGTATTGGCTATGTAGGCTTAGTTCAAGCGACCGTATTTGCGGAAGTTGGGCATGATGTACTTTGTGTTGATATTGATGCAAAAAAGGTAGAAAACCTAAAAAATGGTCAGATCCCTATTTTTGAACCGGGCTTGGCACCTCTGGTAAAGAAAAATCATGTTGAAGGGCGTCTTAATTTTACAACAGATGCTAAAGCCGGTATTGCTCATGGCAAATTACAGTTTATTGCAGTAGGAACACCACCTGATGAAGACGGTTCAGCAGATCTTCAGTATGTCACTGCCGTAGCGCGAACCATAGCAGAAAATATGGATGGCTACAAAGTCGTTGTTGACAAATCAACCGTGCCAGTAGGTACGGCTGATAAAGTTAGGGCAGTGATGCAGGCAACACTGGCACAACGTAATGTTGAGTTTCCGTTCGACGTTGTTTCCAATCCTGAGTTTTTGAAAGAGGGAGCCGCTGTTGCTGATTGCATGCGCCCAGAACGTATTATTATTGGTTGTGATAATGACGGTGTAGTTGATGTAATGCGCGAGCTGTATGAGCCATTCAATCGTAATCATGATCGTATGATAGTCATGGACATCCGTAGTGCGGAGCTAACTAAATACGCAGCTAACTGTATGTTGGCAACGAAAATCAGTTTTATGAATGAAATTGCTAATCTAGCAGAAATGTTGGGAGCAGATATTGAAAATGTGCGTCAGGGAATTGGCTCTGATTCACGAATCGGATATCACTTTATTTACCCCGGGTGTGGATATGGTGGTTCATGTTTCCCGAAAGATGTTCAGGCATTGATTCGTACGGCTGAGCAGATTGGATATATTCCCAAAATTCTTCAGGCAGTCGAACAAGTTAACGAAAAACAAAAAGGTAAATTGCCTACTTTTGTTAAACATCATTTTGGTAATGATTTATCCGGCAAAACATTCGCTATTTGGGGATTATCATTTAAACCCAATACAGATGATATGCGTGAAGCATCAAGCCTTGTATTGATGGAAACATTATGGAGATGTGGTGCTAAAGTGCAGGCATATGATCCAGAAGCGATGCAAGAAGCTCAGCGTATTTATGGGCAGCGTGATGATCTGTCCTTAATGGGGACAAAAGAGTCTGCATTAAAAGGAGCTGATGCTTTAATCATCTGTACAGAGTGGCAAAACTTCAGAGCACCTGATTTTGATGTGATTAAAAATTCATTAAAAACTCCAGTGATTTTTGATGGCCGCAATCTTTATGATCCTGAACGTATGCAATCGCGTGGATTTACTTATTATGGTATTGGTCGTGGTTCCTCTATCAATCCAGTTATTTGAGTTATGATATGAAATTTTTAGTTACAGGTTCTGCTGGTTTTATTGGTTTTCATGTCAGTCAGCGGTTATTGAATATGGGTCATGAGGTTGTCGGTATCGATAACCTCAATGGTTATTATGATATTAATTTGAAGCAGGCAAGATTAAATTTATTACTTCCTTTTTCAAATTTTAAATTTGAAAAATTAGATCTAGCTGACAGAATTGCTATCCCGGAATTGTTTGCTAAACACCAATTTCAGCGAGTTATCCATTTGGGAGCTCAGCCGGGTGTCCGCTATTCAATACAAAACCCAATGGCATATATTGATGCTAATATCATCGGTCATATCAATATTCTTGAAGGATGTCGCCATAATCATGTAGAACATTTATTATATGCATCTTCCAGTTCAGTATATGGATTAAATAAAAAGCAGCCTTTTTCCACGGATGATTCCGTTGATCATCCTGTCTCTTTATATGCGGCAACGAAAAAAGCTGATGAGTTAATGTCTCACAGTTATTCTCATCTTTATCAGCTTCCTACTACTGGACTGAGATTTTTTACCGTATATGGGCCGTGGGGCCGTCCTGATATGGCTTTATTTAGATTTACCAAAGCTATGTCAGAAGGCAAGTCAATTGATGTTTATAATCATGGCAATATGGTGAGGGATTTCACATATATTGATGACATTGTTGAATCTATAATCAGATTGCAGGATATCATTCCTACTTCCAATAAAGATTGGTCAGTTGAAAATGGACAGATATCTGCCAGCTCTGCGCCATATTGTATTTACAATATAGGTAATGGGCAGCCGACAAAACTGGGTGATTTTATTGAAGCGATTGAAGTTTCACTGGGAATAGAGGCGAAGAAAAACTTTATGGAAATTCAGGACGGTGATGTATTGTCAACGTGTGCGGATTCCAGCGCCCTTTACGATAAGATTGGGTTTCTGCCCAATACTCCGGTAAAAGAAGGCGTGAAACGGTTTATTGATTGGTATTTGGATTTTTATCAGAAGCCAGTACAATAAAAACAAAGAAAAAGGAGCGTATAGCTCCTTTTTTATAAAAGGATGTTAATAAAAAACTAAGTTGGTGTTAAATTCTTCTTTAGCACGTTGAGAATATGAAGGCATTTTCGCCATTAATATAACTCTCAGTGTCTCTACATCAGCTCGTAATTAACCTAGCTAGTTATATTAATCATAAAACAAAAATACCCTTGATAGGGTACTTTTGTTATTGAGGTTACAAAAAACTGATTAGATCAGAAAATCTTCCAGTTTTTTGCCTTCTTCTTCAATTGCTTTCTTGATTACAGCAGGTGTACGGCCTTGACCAGTCCAGGTTTTAGTTTCACCTTCATCAGTGTATGAATATTTAGCTGGACGTGCAGCACGTTTAGATTTACTAGTAGCTTTACCACTTAAAGCATCCACTAAATCGCTTAATTCAATACCGTCTTTCTCCAGCATTTCGCGGTATTCTTGAAGCTTACGTGTACGCTCTTCTATTTGCGCGCGAGCTTGGCTTTCTTCTTCACGACGTTCTTCAACAACAGTTGTAAGTTTTTCCAGCATTTCTTCTAAAGTGGTAAGTTCACATTCTCTTGCTTGTGCGCGCAAGGTACGGATGTTATTTAAGGATTTTAAATTTTCGCTCATTGTCCTGGTCTCAAATTATAATGATGATAGCTGATGTAGGGATAATAATAGAATGCTATTTTATTTTCTGCAATAGTGAATTTACTTTCTCAGGCTAAAATAGGTCATTTTAAAATGCAATTTTTTTGATAATCGATATATTGTGTTTTAATCCTGCTATTGGTTTTGTCATTTCACAATAAGCATTGAGGTTGATTACTGTAAAGTTGAGTAAGGGATAAACTGTGATGTATAAAACTAATTTATGGTCAATTTGTAAGGGATGTTAACTGTTTTTATAGAAATAAGTTGAAGAGCAAGTGCGAGATGAAAGTTTTTTTATGGGTAATCGATTAGTTATGATTATAGAGAGATAAATTGAACAAAAGTAAACCGCTATGATTATTAATATGCAAAGGATGGAAAGGAAATAACTATTTCTTTTGTTGTTGAGTTCGTTCATTTGTCATGCAGCAAGCGCTTTCGGTGTTGATTTTATATGCACAAATGTGATGATTATCATGAAAATAACCTTTTTATATTCGTTCTAATTTGTTTCTGCCACACCACATTAGTCAATAACAGGAAGTAAACTCGGTCAGAGTTTGTGATAAACTTACCGCGATATATCACCTGATTAAATTTGACTAGAGGATGGACGGGCCAATGGCTCAGCTTTATTTTTATTATTCTGCTATGAATACAGGGAAATCAACTTCTTTATTACAATCTTCCTATAACTATAACGAAAGAGGAATGAGAACGCTGATTTTTACAGCAGAAATTGATACTCGTTTTGGTAAAGGAAAGGTGAGTTCTCGTATTGGCTTATGTGCTGAAGCTTTGTTATTTTCACCAGAAACAGATATTGCTGAGCTTATCAGAAGTGAAAATGAGTCTGAAAAAGTCCATTGTGTTTTGATTGATGAATGTCAATTCTTATCAAAAGAACACGTCGAGCAACTTTGCGAAATTGTAGATTATGATGATATCCCTGTTCTTTGTTATGGATTAAGAACGGATTTTCAGGGGGAGTTATTTAGTGGAAGTAAATATCTTCTCGCTTGGGCAGATAAATTGGTGGAGTTGAAAACAATCTGTCATTGTGGGAGAAAGGCCAGCCATGTCCTGCGTTTTGGAAGTAATGGTAACGTTGTTTACGATGGTGCCCAGGTTGACATTGGTGGCAATGAAAAATACGTCTCTGTGTGCCGTAGACACTATACTGACGTTATTTGTGACGCTAAGGCAAAAAAGGTTTAACGGACTTCAACCTGAAGTAGAGTGAGTATAAAACCATTAGTGCAGGAAAATAAAATAATAAAAAAGGTGTCAGCGGTATTCTGACACCTTTTTTAAGTTACATCAGCAGATCATTTATTATTATTTCTTATTATTCTTTCTATTTGATTGCAATGTCTCCTGTAATATGGCTTGTTCAGTAAATTCACGGCCATAGAAAGAATCTAACAACAATTGTTTCAATTCGGAAATTAACGGATAACGTGGATTGGCGCCGGTACATTGGTCATCAAATGCGTCTTCTGCCAGTTTGTCAATTTTTGCTAAAAAGTCAGCTTCTTGAACACCTGTTTCACGAATTGACGCTGGAATACTTAATTGAGATTTCATTTCTTCTAACCACGCCAGTAGTTTCTCAATCTTATTAGCAGTACGATCTCCTGATTCAGTTAATCCTAAATGGTCAGCTATTTCTGCATAGCGACGTCGTGCCTGAGGGCGGTCGTATTGGCTGAATGCTGTTTGTTTTGTCGGATTGTCATTAGCGTTGTAGCGAATTACGTTACAGATCAACAATGCATTTGCTAAACCATGTGGAATATGGAATTCAGAGCCAAGCTTATGGGCCATGGAATGACACACTCCCAAGAAAGCATTGGCAAAAGCGATACCTGCAATGGTTGCTGCATTATGAACCCGCTCGCGGGCAACAGGATTTTTGGCACCTTCATGGTAACTGGCGGGCAGAAAATCTTTCAGCAACTTCAGAGCTTGCAGCGCTTGTCCATCAGAATATTCATTAGCCAATACGGAAACATAGGCTTCCAGTGCGTGAGTGACTGCATCAAGGCCACCAAAGGCACACAGCGATTTTGGCATCTCCATAACTAAGTTTGCATCGACAATTGCTATATCCGGAGTCAACGCATAATCTGCCAGAGGATATTTCTGTCCGGTGATATCATCGGTAACAACTGCAAAAGGTGTGACTTCCGAACCTGTGCCTGAAGTTGTGCTAATGGCGACCATTTTGGCTTTCACGCCCATTTTGGGGAATTTATAGATGCGTTTGCGAATATCCATAAAACGCAGAGCCAATTCTTCGAAATGTGTTTCTGGATGTTCATACATGACCCACATAATTTTGGCTGCATCCATTGGGGAACCGCCGCCAAGGGCAATAATGACATCTGGCTTGAACAGATGCATTTGTTCAGCACCTTTGCGAACAATATTTAAAGTAGGGTCTGCTTCAACCTCAAAGAAAATTTCGGTTTCTATGCCATACGATTTCAAGACATTGATCACCTGATCGGTATAGCCGTTATTAAATAAGAAGCGGTCAGTAACAATGAATGCGCGTTTTGCTCCGTCAGTAGCAACTTCTTCCAATGCTATGGGGAGAGAACCGCGTCGGAAATAGATTGATTTTGGAAGTTTATGCCACAACATATTTTCGGCTCTTTTTGCGACAGTTTTCGTATTGATCAGATGTTTTGGCCCTACATTTTCGGAAATGGAGTTACCTCCCCAAGAGCCACATCCCAGAGTTAGGGAAGGGGACAATTTAAAGTTATATAAATCCCCGATTCCACCTTGAGAAGCTGGAGTGTTGATCAAAATACGGGCTGTTTTCATTGTATTGCCGAAATATTTAATGCGTCCAGCTTGGTTATCCTGTTCGGTATAAAGACACGAAGTGTGACCAATACCGCCCATTTCAACCAGTTTCTCCGCTTTTTCAACTGCATCCTCAAAATTTCTACTGCGATACATGGCGAGCAATGGTGATAATTTTTCATGGGCAAAAGGCTCGGATTCATCTGCTAAAGTGACTTCACCGATAAGGATCTTAGTATTATCAGGAACCCTGATACCGGCCATTTCAGCGATTTTTGTGGCTGGCTGACCAACAATGGCAGCATTCAAGTTACCATTTTTCAAAATAATATCTTGGATGGCTTTCAGTTCTTTTCCCTGAAGGAGATAACCTCCGTGGGTTGAAAAACGCTCACGAACTTGCTCATAAATAACGTCAACGACAATGACTGATTGCTCTGAGGCACAAATCACACCATTATCGAACGTTTTGGACATAAGAATGGATGCTACGGCACGTTTGATATCAGCGGATTCATCGATCACGACAGGAGTATTGCCGGCACCAACACCAATCGCAGGTTTACCTGAACTATAAGCAGCTTTTACCATTCCCGGACCACCTGTGGCCAAAATCAGATTAATATCAGGGTGATGCATTAAGGTATTTGAAAGCTCAACAGAAGGCTCATCGATCCAGCCGATAATATCTTCGGGTGCCCCTGCTTCTATTGCTGCTTTTAAAACGATTTCTGCTGCTTTATTCGTTGCCTTTTTGGCGCGTGGATGAGGAGAAAAAATAATACCATTTCGAGTTTTCAGACTGATGAGAGCCTTAAAAATCGCGGTAGATGTTGGATTTGTTGTCGGAACAATACCACAGATCAGGCCAATAGGCTCTGCAATAGTGATGGTGCCGAAAGTATTATCTTCAGATAAAATCCCGCAAGTTTTATCATCTTTATAAGCGTTATAAATATACTCAGAAGCGAAGTGGTTTTTGATCACTTTATCTTCCACAATTCCCATACCTGATTCAGACACCGCTAATTTTGCCAATGGAATACGAGCATCTGCGGCAGCGAGAGCTGCGGCACGGAAAATGCGGTCAACTTGTTCCTGAGAAAAATTAGCAAATTCATGCTGGGCTTTTTTTACACGAGCAACTAATTCATTGAGTTCTGAAACCTGAGTGACAGCCATAAAAATTACTCCAAATAAAGGTTAAATTTTTTAAGGGAATTAGCGGTGGGATTATTAATTCATTAAATAATGTCATGAAATTTATTGTTGATTGAATTCATTATTCATTACCGTCAATTGCCTTAAACAATCACTTAATAAAATCATTAATATAGTAATATTTGATTTTCTTGAAATTTTATGTTGAGAACAGCTTACCATTTATCGCTTTTCTTATAGTGATTTAGATCATAAAAACATTAAGCTGATACCATTCAGCTTGCGGTTTAATCTGAATGGATATTCGTTAATACTTTAAAGTGAATCCAAATGTTTATTTAACTAGTTTGATACATTTTACTAACTTATTTTGTTGTATTACCTATTACAGGATTGGTCTTTTTGGTAAGAATTATCCAATTAATTGATTTAAAGTAACGAAAAAACCCCGATTTACTGTATTTTTTAGAGATTGTCATAAGTTTTATTTATTTAAGTAGAAAGAGTCTAATCGTGGGTGAATCATTGCTGGGGATATTTGGATATATTAAGTTTTTTATAGGATTGTTGTTATATTGCATAGGTAATATCACCAATGTATTTATCTATAGCGTTAATGTAAAAATATGAAATATTCTACTTAATAAGATGAGTTAATTAGCTCAAATTCAGCCAATAAATAGCCAATCAAAAAATGGTTGGGTATTAACACCATTTCTGAGTAATTCTTTTAAAAAGGATTACTTATGTTTTATTCTTACTTAGTCTACTACTCTCTCAAAATCATACTGTAATTTTTCACACTATTTTCCTTTCCATAATTTTAACAGATTGGTGTCTTGCTTTGGTATTTTGTGATGGAGGTGGATTTTTACTCTGTGGTGATTGCATTTTGTTAAAATAATGTTTATTTTCTTTTTCAATGGCATATTATGATTTTTATATTGAAAGAGTAAAATAAAAACCATAATTTTCAGTTAGTTGTGTTTATTTTATAGTGAGATTTATACAAAAAATAACAGATTTTTTTTAATTCCTTAATAAATCGATTATGGATATTGTATAACAATTATTATGTGAGCGTTATTTTTTAACATATTAAATACTATGTGTTAATGAAATAAATAAATTATCAGAGTTAACAGATTAAAAACGATCCATTTGCGGTTGATAATTTGGAGCAAAAAATGAAGAAAAAATCATCAAAATTGGGGAAAATAGTTTCGAGTATCGTTTTATTATCATTACCTGCTGCCCAAAGCTTTGCTGCGGTTATTCCTGCGGGAGTCACATTAGCCGAAAAACAAGAAATAACCATTAATAATGGAGTTGAGGTGACTTCATTGGATCCTCATAAAGTAGAAGGTAATCCAGAAACTGTTGTGATTCGTAACTTACTGGAAGGACTGGTAACGACAGGGCCAAATGGTGAAACGGTGCCCGGAGTAGCAGAAAGATGGGAAAATGAAGGTCACAAGATTTGGACATTCTATTTACGTGAAGATGCTAAATGGCGTGATGGAAAACCGGTAACTGCACAGGATTTTGTCTATAGCTGGCGTCGTCTTGCTGATCCGAACACCGGTTCTCCTTATACCAGTTATTTACAATATACCCATGTGCAGAATGCCGATGATATTTTGAACGGAACAAAAGCACCGGATCAATTGGGTGTCAAGGCGTTGGATGAACGTCGTTTCCAGGTAACACTCAGCCTGCCTGTGCCTTATCTGATTGATATGTTAAGTCATACAGCAATGAAACCTGTCAGGCAAGATGTGGTAGAAAAATGGGGCAATAAGTGGACATTGCCGGCAAACTATATTGGCAATGGTGCTTATATATTGAAAGACTGGGTAGTCAATGAGCGACTTGTTTTAACGCGTAATTCACAGTATTGGAACAATAAAGAGACCATCATTGAAAATGGCACTTTCCTGCCTGTCGTTTCGGGGATCAGTGATGTTAACCGCTATCGTAGTGGGGAAATAGATATTACTAACAGCGCTATTCCCCCTGATCTGTACCAAAAAATGAAACGGGATATTCCCGATCAATTGCAAGTTTCACCTTTTCTGTGCACGTTTTATTACGAAATTAATAACCAAAAACCATTGTTTAAAGATGAACGAGTACGTGAGGCCATAAAACTGAGTCTTGATCGCGATATCATTACTGAAAGAATTATGGGGCAGGGGCAGATTCCAGCGTATGGTTTTACACCAACCTATATTGGTGGTGGTTTGTCCATTAATCCGGAATGGGCGAATTGGACACAGGAACAACGTAATCAGCGGGCAAGGGAATTGTTAAAAGAAGCCGGTTTTGATGCCCGCAATCCTCTAAAGTTTACTTTATTGTACAACACGTCAGAACAGAATAAACAACAAGCTATTGCTGCGGTTTCTATGTGGCAAAAAAATATTGGTGCAAAAGTCACATTGCAAAATCAGGAATGGAAAACCTCTCTCCAGAACCGTCATGAAGGACATTATGATGTTGCGAGAGCAACATGGTGCGGTGATTACAATGAACCTTCCTCTTTTTTGAATATGTTATTGTCAACTAGCAGTAATAATACTGGTTTCTATCAAAGTGAGGCGTTTGATAACTATCTTCGTCAGGCACTTGTCGCAAAAGATGATGTCACCCGCCAGGAATTTTATCAACAGGCTGAGGCTCAACTTGATAAGGATTCAGGAATGGTTCCTGTTTATTACCGTGTCAGTGTACGCCTTATTCGTCCTACTATTGGTGGAATGATAGGTAAAGATCCTCTTGATTGTGTCGATCTAAAGAATTTATACATCAAAAAAGTTGATAAGTGATCTTTTAATAAAACATTGTCTTGCTGTAAGCAAAATAGTTCCTTTGAATGCATAGAATAACCATCCCAATATGTATATATAGCTCTAACGAGTCAGATGATATTAATTGGAGTAACAATAAGATGATAAACACAACAAAGAAAAAACTGGCTGCCGGAATTACGGTAGCCCTGGGTATGATGATGGGCTGGCAGGCCTTTGCTGCGCAAGTACCCGCGGGTGTGCAACTCGCAGACTCTGCAAAACAGGTGCTGGTTCGTAACAATGGCTCGGAACCCCAATCGTTGGACCCGCATAAAATTGAGGGTGTGCCGGAATCCAACATTGCCCGTGATTTATTTGAAACGTTGGTTATTAATGACCCTGACGGCAAAATTATCCCCGGTGTAGCAGTGAGTTGGGACAGTCAGCAGGACTTCAAAGTTTGGACATTCCATTTACGCAAAGATGCAAAGTGGTCCAATGGTGACCCTGTCACTGCGCAGGATTTTGTTTATAGCTTTCGTCGGTTGGTAGATCCAAATACTGCATCCCCTTACGCAAGTTTTATGCAATATGCTCATATTGTTAATGTTGATGATGTCATTAGCGGTAAACAAAAACCCGAAACTTTGGGTGTGAAGGCATTAGATGATCATACATTACAATTAACGCTGAGTGAGCCTGTTCCTTATCTAGTCAGGTTGTTTGTCCATACAAGTACATCACCAGTCCACCGTGCAACTGTAGAAAAATATGGTGATAGATGGACACAACCACAGAATTTTGTGGGTAATGGCGCTTATAAAGTGAAAAGCTGGGTGATCAATGAACGCCTTGTTTTTGAGCGAAATCCGTTCTATTGGGATGATAAAAATACAGTTATCAATCAAGTCACTATTTTACCAATTTCTTCTGAAATCACGGATGTTAACCGTTATCGTGCTGGCGAAATTGAGATGAGTTATGACAACTTACCGGTTGAATTGTTCCAAAAGCTGAAAAAAGAGATCCCCGAACAGTTGCGTATAAATCCGAAATTGTGCACTTACTACTATGAAATTAATAACGAAAGGGTGCCATTTAACGATCCAAGAGTACGTACCGCACTGAAATTGGGAATGGATCAAGCTCTTTTAACTAATAAGGTAAAAAATCAGGGAGATATACCTGCTTATGGTTATACCCCACCATATATTGCTGATTTTAAAGATGAGAAACCAGATTGGTACGTTAAATTAAATCAGCAACAACGTAACGAAGAAGCGAAAAAACTTTTGGCAGAAGCTGGATTTACCAAAGATAATCCTTTGAAAGTAAAATTACTGTACAACACTTCTGACCTACACAAAAAATTAGCTATTGCTGCTGCTTCCGTTTGGAAAAAGAATATCGGTGTTGACATTTCTCTTGAAAACCAAGAGTGGAAAACGTTCCTCGACTCCCGTCATCAGGGCAATTATGATGTAGCCCGCGCCGGATGGTGCGCTGATTATAATGAAGCTTCTACTTTCTTGAATCCTATGTTATCCCACAGCAGTAACAACACTTCTCATTATAAGAGTAAAGCATTCGACGAGTTAATGAAGCAATCTCTTCAAGCAAAAACTGATGAAGAACGGGCTGAAATTTATGCTAAAGCTAATGCTCAATTAGATAAAGATTCCGCTATCGTCCCAATCTATTACTACACAAATTCTCGTTTATTAAAACCCTATGTGGGTGGTTATACCGGAAAAGATCCATTGGATAACTACCACACCAAAGATCTATACATAATAAAACACTAGGAATCAGTAGGTGGTGTCATTAATGGCACCACCTGAATGTCAGATTATTTTAAGGCCACGGTTTGGCTAAACAATAGGAACGGGCAATGCTAAAATTTATTTTACGCCGCTGCTTAGAGGCGATCCCGACACTTTTTATTCTCATCACAATTTCGTTTTTTATGATGCGGCTTGCACCGGGTAGCCCATTTACAGGAGAAAGGAAGCTACCGCCGGAAGTGATGGCAAATATTGAAGCGAAATACCACCTGAATGACCCTATCTATAAACAATATTTCAATTATTTAATCCAACTTTCCAAAGGGGATTTTGGCCCTTCATTTAAGTATAAAGACTACAGTGTAAATGATCTGGTTGCAGAAGCTTTGCCTGTTTCTGCTAAATTGGGTTTCGCTGCCTTTATTATGGCAGTGATATTGGGTGTCAGTGCGGGGGTTATTGCAGCATTAAATCAGAATACAAAATGGGACTACACGGTCATGGGGTTTGCCATGACGGGGGTTGTCATCCCCAGCTTCGTAGTTGCTCCTTTATTGGTTCTGATATTCGCCATTACATTAAAATGGCTGCCGGGAGGAGGCTGGAATGGCGGGGCGCCTAAATATATGCTCTTGCCAATGGTTGCACTTTCCCTCTCTTATATTGCCAGCATATCCCGTATTACCCGCGGTTCCATGATAGAAGTTTTACATTCCAACTTTATTCGTACTGCCCGGGCCAAGGGATTACCACTGCGAAAAATTATCCTGCGTCATGCGTTAAAACCCGCCTTATTACCTGTAATCTCTTATATGGGACCTGCATTCGTCGGCATCATCACGGGTTCAATGGTTATTGAAACCATCTTCGGTTTACCCGGATTGGGCCAGTTATTTGTTAATGGCGCATTAAACCGAGATTACTCATTGGTACTCAGTCTGACGATTCTGGTAGGTGGATTGACCATTATGTTTAACGCCATTGTTGACGTCTTGTATGCCGTCATTGATCCGAAAATTCGTTACTAAGACTGGAGCACGCAATGTTACTGAATAAAAAAAATAGCGAAGCTCTGGAAAGTTTCTCCGAGCAATTGGAAATTGAAGGTCGTAGTTTGTGGCAGGATGCACGCCGTCGTTTTATACATAACAAGGCGGCGATTACGAGTTTATGTATTCTGCTTGTAATTACATTATTTGTCATTCTGGCTCCAATACTGTCGCAATTTGCTTACGATGATACCGATTGGAATATGATGACAATGCCGCCGGATTCTGAATCCGGCCACTATTTTGGTACTGATTCATCAGGACGGGATCTGTTGGTACGTGTTGCCATTGGCGGGCGTATTTCATTGATGGTCGGGGTCGCCGCAGCTTTGATTGCCGTGTTGTTCGGTACTTTGTACGGTGCGACGTCAGGTTATCTTGGCGGCAAAGTTGATATGCTCATGATGCGATTGTTGGAAATTCTCAACTCTTTCCCATTCATGTTCTTCGTTATCCTTCTGGTCACTTTCTTCGGTCAAAATATCCTGCTGATTTTCGTTGCGATAGGCATGGTATCGTGGCTAGACATGGCGCGTATTGTCCGAGGACAGACATTGAGCTTAAAACGCAAGGAATTCATTGAAGCAGCATTGGTTGGTGGGGTTTCTACCCGTCATATCGTTCTACGCCATATCGTGCCAAACGTCTTGGGTGTTGTGGTGGTTTATGCTTCATTACTTGTACCCAGTATGATCCTGTTTGAATCTTTCTTGAGCTTTCTGGGTTTGGGAACTCAGGAGCCGCTCAGTAGTTGGGGTGCTTTACTAAGTGATGGTGCCAACTCAATGGAAGTGGCTCCTTGGTTACTGTTATTTCCGGCAGGCTTTCTGGTGATGACCCTGTTTTGTTTTAACTTTATTGGTGACGGCCTGCGAGATGCCCTCGATCCAAAAGACCGTTAAGGAGAGCCTATGAATAGCCTAGAAACTTCAAAAAATGATGAATCTCTATTATCAGTCAAAGATCTGAATGTCGTGTTCAGCACTCCTGATGGTAACGTAACTGCCGTAAATAAACTGAATTTTGATTTACAGGCGGGAGAAACGCTGGGGATCGTGGGAGAATCTGGTTCTGGTAAATCACAGACAGCATTTGCATTAATGGGATTACTGGCCAGTAATGGTTCTGTCAGCGGTTCTGCTACCTTTAACCGCAGAGAAATTCTCAATCTGAAAGAAAAAGAGTTAAACCAGATGCGGGCGGAAGAGATCTCGATGATATTTCAGGATCCCATGACGTCCCTGAATCCTTACATGCGGGTGGGGGAGCAATTAACTGAAGTGCTGATGCTGCATAAAAATATGGGCAAAGGAGAAGCTCTTGAAGAGTCTATCCGAATGCTGGATGCGGTTAAAATGCCAGAAGCCCGTAAACGTATGAGAATGTATCCGCACGAATTTTCTGGTGGTATGCGCCAGCGTGTCATGATTGCAATGGCACTATTGTGCCAGCCTAAACTGCTGATTGCTGATGAACCGACAACTGCACTGGACGTAACGGTTCAGGCACAGATCATGACATTACTCAACGAATTGAAAAAAGAGTTTAACACCGCCATTATCATGATCACCCATGACTTGGGTGTGGTGGCCGGTATTTGCGACAAAGTGTTGGTCATGTATGCTGGAAGAACAATGGAATACGGCACTGCACGTGACGTGTTTTACCACCCTACGCATCCATACTCCATCGGATTACTGAATGCGGTTCCTCGTTTGGATGGTGATGAAGAGATATTGACGACCATTCAAGGCAACCCTCCTAATTTATTGCGTTTACCGAAAGGATGTCCATTCCAGCCGCGTTGTCAGTTTGCTATTGAGCGTTGTGCTCAGCAGGAACCGCAGTTGGAAAGTTTTGACCTTGGGCGCTTGCGTGCCTGCTTTAAATGCCAAGAGGAATTAGTATGAGCGAAATAGCTGAAAAACGTGTCCTGTTGGAAGTCAATGACCTCAAGGTTTATTTTGATATCAAAGATGGGAAACGGTGGTTCTGGCAGCCGTCGAAAACCTTAAAAGCGGTGGACGGAGTCACACTCAGGCTCTACGAAGGAGAAACTCTGGGGGTTGTAGGAGAGTCTGGCTGCGGAAAATCAACATTCGCCAGAGCAGTGATTGGATTGGTGAAGGCTTCTGGTGGCTCGGTCACTTGGCTCGGACAAAATCTACTGGAGGTAAATGATAAACAGTGGCGGGATATTCGTAACGATATCCAAATGATTTTCCAAGACCCTTTGGCATCACTGAATCCGCGTATGACCATCGGTGACATCATTGCAGAACCGTTGAGAACTTATTACCCCAAAATGAAAGTCATGGAGATCAAAGAAAAAGTTAAAAAAATGATGATGCGGGTAGGGTTATTGCCTAACCTGATAAACCGTTATCCCCATGAATTTTCAGGCGGACAGTGTCAACGTATTGGCATTGCCCGGGCTTTGATTTTGGAGCCTAAATTAGTTATCTGTGATGAACCTGTTTCAGCGCTGGATGTTTCCATTCAGGCGCAGGTTGTTAACTTGTTGCAGGAGTTACAGCGTGAAATGGGGCTTTCCCTGATATTTATCGCTCATGACCTATCGATAGTGAAACACATATCAGATCGCGTATTGGTGATGTATTTGGGACATTCGGTGGAACTGGGAACTTACGATGAGGTTTATCATAACCCGCTGCATCCTTATACTCGTGCACTCATGTCTGCTGTACCCATTCCTGATCCGGACAAAGAACGTAACAAGCATATTGAATTGTTGGAAGGAGAACTCCCTTCACCGATTGACCCTCCGTCTGGCTGTGTATTCCGCACTCGTTGCCCAATGGCCGATGCTGAATGTGCCAAAACCCGGCCATTGCTAGAAGGCAGCTTTAAACATGCGGTATCTTGTCTTAAAGTTGATCCGCTATAACCACTAGCATAGAAAGAACCATTAGTGTAGAAAAGTTCTAATGTGACACTGTCACCAAATATAAGCTTAAATGCCCTCATCATGAGGGCATTAGCAAACTTTGAATATACAACTAAACAAACAAATCACCTACCCTATGTCAAATTATGTTGATAATTACATAAGGGTCTTGATTGAGCCAATAGCCTAGCTTAACCCGATATATGTTTGCGACTATGTTGTCAGAAAAATGCCCTCATCTACTTGAATTAAGTCGGTGTCCATATATCGGGTTAATTATTTAGCTGATCAAACCTTTGTTAAATGCCGCCCAATTATTTATTGAGCGGCATCACTTCCGACTTTCTTGCCGACATAATTCATTTAAACATTCAGCGTGATCAGATTCTTCTTTTCTTTGTGTCAACATTGTTTTTATGTGTTCAATCTTTTTCATGCCGATTATTTATTGGAAATATAAAAAGAGGGAGAAAATATTGGGTAGGCAGGAAAACTGGCACGAAAAGTCATGCCAGTTTTAGCAAAAAGTTATTACATCCGTTCTACAGTCTGAATACCCAAAGTATCAAGGCCTTGTTTCAAGGTTTTTGCTGTCAGCAGAGCCAATTTCAGACGGCTTTGGCGCACTTCTTCGCTGTCTGCATTCAGGATTGGGCAATGTTCGTAGAAACCAGAGAATAAGCCAGCCAAATCATACAGGTAAGCACACATTACGTGAGGTGTACCTTCGCGGGCAACAGTCGTGATCGTTTCTTCAAATTGCAACAAACGGGTTGCCAGAGCTTGCTCACGCTCTTCGTTTAGAATGACTGGTTGTGTCAGGCTGCTTTCATCAATTTCCGCACGTTTGAAGATAGAGTTTACGCGGGTATAGGCATATTGCATATAAGGTGCAGTATTGCCTTCAAATGCGAGCATGTTGTCCCAATCAAAAACGTAGTCTGTGGTACGGCTCTTGGAAAGATCTGCATATTTCACCGCACCAATACCAACAGCTTGGACGACTTTTTTCAGTTCATCTTCAGGCATATCCGGGTTTTTCTCACGGATCAGGGTATGCGCACGTTCAATGGCTTCATCCAATAAATCAGACAACTTTACTGTACCGCCGGCGCGGGTTTTGAAAGGTTTGCCATCTTTGCCTAACATCATGCCGAACATATGGTGCTCAAGTGACATAGATTCAGGAATGTAACCGGCTTTGCGAACAATCGTCCATGCCTGCATTAAATGTTGATGCTGGCGTGAATCGATATAATAAAGGACGCGGTCGGCATGCAGAACTTCATGGCGGTATTTGGCACAGGCGATATCTGTTGTAGTGTAAAGGTAGCCACCATCTTTTTTCTGGATGATAACTCCCATTGGTTCGCCTTCTTTATTCCTGAATTCATCAAGATAGACCACGGTAGCGCCGTCGCTTTCAACAGCAAGGCCTTTCTGTTTCAGATCTGCAACGACACCTGGCAGCATATCGTTATACAAACTTTCACCCATAATATTTTTTTCAGTCAGGGTGACATTCAGGCGATTATAGGTTTCCTGATTTTGTGACATGGTGATATCAACCAGTTTACGCCACATTGCACGGCAATATTCATCACCACCTTGCAGTTTTACTACGTAATTACGGGCGCGAACGGCAAACTCTTCGTTCTCATCGTAAGTCTTCTTGGCTTCACGATAGAATTCTTCTAAATCCGCGAGAGCCATATCGCTGGCATTTTCATTCTGGATTTTTTCCAGATAGGCGATCAGCATACCAAATTGGGTTCCCCAATCACCAAGGTGGTTGGCGCGAATGACTTTGTGCCCCAGAAATTCAAGGGTACGTGCCGCTGCATCGCCAATGATAGTAGAACGAATGTGGCCAATGTGCATTTGCTTGGCAACATTCGGTGCAGAATAATCGATAACAATGGTTTGAGATTCGACTGGAGCGATACCCAGTTTTTCGTCTTTCAGCGCTGATTCAATATTGGCCGAAATCCAGCTTTTATCCAGAAAAATATTGATAAAGCCCGGCCCTGCAATTTCAACTTTGCTGGCAATTCCTTGCAGATCCAGCAAACTAACGACTTTTTCTGCCAATTGTCGAGGTGGCATGCCCACTTTTTTAGCTGCCGCCATGACACCATTCGCTTGGTAGTCACCAAACTGAGTTTTTGCAGATTGACGGACGTGAGCTTCACTGTCGGCTGGAGCACCAGCTGCAATCAGCGAGTGGCTGATTTTTTCTGAAAGAATGCCTTGAATATTCACCGTGTTACCTTAAGTTACGCACGAAAGTTTCTGCATTTGAATTATGCACATGCTTTCACACGCGTGGGTTATGAGAAAATAACGGGGTTTATATCATATTCAGTATCCTGCATGCTACTATCAGCCGCTGGTGGTGGTATTACTTTTCGTTTTCAGTTTGCCTTTCAGTCGATTCTTCGCCATTTAACATTACTTAGGTTATGTTTTGCAGGGGGAGAGAACGATTTTGATGTTTTTTTTAATGAGAATAAAATGATTCATTTTTCAACAGTTCCTGAATTGCAGGATTTAGCTGCTGATTTGGGTGTGTTTGCGCAAAAATTAAAACAATTTGGCGAAGATTCTGGTTTGGATTTTGCGCAATATCCCGCAGATCATATTTCACTGCGTTGTAATCAAGTTTCACTGGCAGAGCGTTGGCACCAGGGTTTTCTACAATGTGGTCATTTGATGTCTGAAAGCATTATTAATGGACGATCAATCTGTTTGTTTGAATTGGAACAATCAATAATCTTACTTGGCTGGCGGATTGATTGTGTTGAATTGCCTTATCCGAGTCAAAAACAATATATTCACCAAGGGTGGGAGCATATTGAACTTGTTCTGCCAACACAGCCAGAGCAACTTATGGATGAAGCTTACAGATTGCTTCCAGATCCTCTGCCTGAGGGTTTTCATACAAAGGAGAGTCACCCTAAAGGAAATAATGAAAGATTACCGAATCCAACATTGGCTATAACAAATAGTGAAGTCACGGTTAAGTTTCATCCTTTTTCTATCAAAGACATTGTCAAGAGTGAAGTTTAGTCAGTAATTAATCAAAAGAAGTCTCACTTATCACGTGAGGCTTGGAATCCATCAAGGCATCAATCCCATATACAGATATTATATATTGGTTATTATCACAAAATTAAATATTTCTCGTCCAAATGTTTACTCAATGTTCCAGAGTGTGAACCTTCCAACGTTGTGATTGGCGGAAAACATGTCTAATACTATAGAGTAAGAGGCAATTCCTGAGCGGAGAATGTTTTGGGCAGCTTCTTTGCTTGTGTATAAATACCTATATTTTAATTTTCAAGTCCGATGTTTCATTTAACTCATTGTTTTATAAATATTTTTTTTCACGCAATCTCATTATCATTAATTTCATAATGATTTTGGGAACAGATATATCTAATAGATTTCGAGTTGCAGAATAGCCAATCAATAAGGGGCAATAAATCAGTCGATTGAAGAAGGAAGGGTATAAATGGTCTGTTGCGAAGCTATAATGAGGGGCTTTTAATGATAACGCTGGAAATTTGCTGTTATAGCGTAAATTGTGCTTTGATTGCGCAAAAAGCAGGCGCTGATCGCATTGAATTGTGTGCAAGCCCGCCGGAAGGTGGTTTGACTCCTAGCTCAGGAGCATTGCGGCAAGCTATACAGCAGATATCTATTCCCGTACATCCGATTGTACGGCCAAGAGGGGGCGATTTCTGTTACAACAACATTGATTTTGAAGTCATGAAAAATGATGTCGCCTATCTCCGGGATATGGGATTTCCGGGCGTTGTCTTTGGTATTTTGAATGAAGTGGGTCATATCGATCGACTTCGGATGAGACAATTGATGTCGTTGTCAGGGAATATGGAGGTTACTTTTCATCGTGCTTTTGATATGTGCTTTGATCCACATGCCGCTCTGGAACAACTGACAGAACTCGGTGTAAAGCGCATTTTAACTTCAGGCCAGCAGCAAAATGCTGAAATGGGGTTACCCTTGTTGAAAGAGCTGGTTCAAGCCAGTCAGGGGCCAATTATTATGCCGGGTGCGGGAGTCAGGGTAAGTAACGTCAGTAAATTTCTGGAATTTGGTATGACGGAAGTTCACAGTTCGGCAGGTCAACTTAAGCCTTCTTCGATGAAATACCGGAAAGCTGGGGTAACGATGAGTTCAGATGATTGCGATGTCGATGAATATTCCCACTATTGTGTTGATGGTCAGCTAGTTGAGTCTATGAAGGGAGTGATTAGCTTAATTCAACGGAAAAGATAGCATTTGTCCCGTTCGTTTTCAGGTTGTGGTTTGAGGACTGCGGGATACGGTTTTATTTGGGTTAGTTCCTGAGGATGTGAACTGCCAAAATGAGCAGTTCACAATCAATATTATGGCATCATGGCTTGCGGGCAATAAGGACAGCACGTAGTGGCGCAGGGTAGCCTTCAACTGTTTTATTCTGATCGTCAGGGTCAAGGAAATCAGTTAGCGATTCAGTTTTCATCCATTTTGTCTGACGTTGTTCATCCGATGTCGTGAGTGCCTGATCGACAATCCTTACATCCACAAAACCACATTTTTCCAACCAGACTTTCAGCATTTGAGCTGATGGAATAAAGTAGACATTCCGCATTTGTGCATAACGTTCACCGGGAATGAGGCATTGGTATTCATCACCTTCGACCACTAAACTTTCTAAAATGAGTTCACCACCGGAAAGTAGTTGGTTTTTCAGTTGCCATAGGTGATCGAGTGGAGAACGGCGATGATAGAGTACTCCCATTGAAAATACAGTATCAAAGGCTTTTAGTTCCGGTAATTGTTCAATACCCAAGGGCAGAAGATGTGCGCGTTGGTCGTTACCCAGCAATTTTCTGACGGCTTCAAATTGACAAAGAAAGAGTTGGGTTGGATCGATGCCAACAACTAACTGTGCACCTTCACCCACCATGCGCCACATGTGGTAACCGCTGCCACAGCCGACATCAAGTACAGTTTTGTCTTTTAAAGGCGAAATATGGGGCAGAACCCGATCCCATTTCAAATCAGAGCGCCATTCGGTATCAATTTCAACGCCATACAGAGAAAAAGGCCCTTTACGCCATGGCGTAAATATTTTCAGGATATTGTGGATACGGGCTTTTTCACCGTTTGACAGTTCTGGTTCATGGAGAGCGATGACACCATTTTTCAGATCAATCTGAGTCGGTTTAATTTCAGGCAATCTTTCTAGCACTTTTACCCATGAACTGAACTGACCGTGCAATGAAGCTTTTTGCCAATGGTTTAATTGTGCAGGCAGACATTCCAGCCAATGATTCAGGTGGTTTTTGGCAATCAATTGATAAAAGTTACCGAAATCGATCATTGTTCAGTCCCTTTTATTGCCAGTAATGAACCAAAATTAAAGCATTGGAACCAGACTTCAACATGCTGGAATCCGGCTTTTTTGAGACGTGCTTTATGGGTTTCAACGGAATCTGTCCGCATAACGTTTTCCAGCATACTGCGTTTTTGGCTGACCTCCAGTTCGCTGTAACCGTTGGCTCGTTTGAAATCATAGTGCATATTGAACAGTAATTCGCCAATGTGCTCATCTTCAAAATTGAATTTTTCAGACAGAACCAGAACACCTCCGGGCTTTAATCCTGTATAAATATTATCCAACATTTTTTGGCGATCATCAGGATGCAAGAATTGTAATGTGAAATTCAGCACAACTACGGATGCATTTTTAATGTCGGTATCAAGAATGTTTTGTTCGATTACCTCAACGGGGATTCTGGCCTTGAAAGAGTCAATATGACGCCGGCAACGTTCTATCATTGCCGGCGAGTTATCGACTGCGATAATACGGCAACCATTTGTATGGCTGTCAGGATTATCATTGGTACTGATAGCACGGCGGATCGATAATGTGGCTGCACCAAGTGAACAGCCGAGATCATAAATTTGACTGTTTGGCGTGACAAAACGATCTGCCAGCATACCTATCATGGAAATGATATTGGAATAACCAGGAATGGAGCGTTTCACCATATCAGGAAAAACTTCGGCTACACGTTCGTCGAAACTCCAGTCACCTAAATTGGCAATGGGAGTGGATAACAGGCTATCCCGTTGATTATGAGGATCTTGATTTGACATAACAGCATTGATTTTGGAAACAATAAGAAGCGGTTATTCTAGCAGAATGCAGGATGCAGGAAAGGGCAGAAAGAAGAGATCAGCAGAAACCCTCTGGCGGCAGTAATACCGCCTTGGGTAATGATAGAATTTTGTGATGTCATGGCATCACAATTTTTTGTGGTTGGCATGGATATGTATGGCTTATACACTTTATCTGAAATCAATAGGATATAGGCGAATACATGGTGAGCATTAGATATATAGAGAGAAGATTTGCTCCCACGGCAAATAATAAATGTTGGTGATAATCATTATTATCATTGAGATATATGTTGCGGCCATGCCCATACGCCGCCGGTGTATTTCGCGATGACGCAGGCCAAAGTAGTGCAAAATTCTACCTGAAAGCAGCACCAATCCACAAATATGTAGCATCCAGACGGCTGCTCCATTCATCTCCATCATGATTAATAACAGCATTGAAATTGGGATATATTCAACAGCATTACCATGAACCCGGATGGCTGTTTGCAATTCGTAAAAACCGCCATCGCCATAGGCTATCCGATATTGCGTTCTTAATTTGACTACATCCAGAGACAGCTTAATCAATAATAGTGCGCCCAATACAATATAAAGCGAGCTAACCATTTTTAACTCCATTGCCTAATCCAAAAACGGCCAGATGATGATAAACCCCAAAAAGAAAACTGTCGCTATAAATCATAGTATTTAATGATAAATGCGGTGAATGTTATCTGGTAGCAAAAAATTGTCTTAGTAAGAACGATGTTATAGCCTTATCTCCGGTCAGAATTTCCAGTATAATGGCTGTCTTTTTTGACAATTCTTCCTAAAAGAATAATGCCAAAATTTCCGCAGCAGAAAGCATAACGAGCTGAGTAAAAGGATATTGTATGCGTACTAATTATTGTGGGCAGTTGAGCCGATCTCATGAAGGCCAAAAAGTGACCCTTTGTGGGTGGGTAAACCGTCGTCGTGATTTGGGTGGTTTGATCTTTATTGATATGCGAGATCGCGAAGGTATCGTTCAGGTATTCTTTGACCCAGACCAGAAAGAGGCTTTTGCTCAGGCTTCTGAACTGCGTAATGAATTTTGTATTCAAATTACAGGGATTGTGCGTGCACGCCCTGACAGCCAAATCAATAAAGAAATGGCAACCGGCGAAGTTGAAATTTTTGCGGAAAGTCTGATGATTTTCAATCGGTCAGAGCCATTGCCACTGGATAGCAATCAGAACAACAGCGAAGAACAGCGTCTGAAGTATCGCTATCTCGACCTGCGTCGTCCAGAAATGTCACAACGTTTGAAGACTCGTGCAAAAATCACCAGTTTTGTTCGTCGTTTCATGGATGATGCTGGTTTCCTTGATGTGGAAACACCTATGCTGACCAAGGCAACACCTGAGGGGGCTCGTGACTATTTAGTGCCAAGCCGTGTCCATAAAGGTGAATTTTATGCACTGCCTCAGTCTCCGCAGCTTTTCAAACAATTATTGATGATGTCCGGTTTTGACCGTTATTACCAGATTGTGAAATGCTTCCGTGATGAAGACCTGCGTGCAGATCGTCAACCAGAATTCACTCAAATCGACGTTGAAACCTCGTTTATGACGGCCGAACAAGTTCGCGAAATTATGGAAAAAATGATCCGTGAACTGTGGCAGGAAGTACGTGGTGTTGATTTGGGCAACTTCCCAATCATGACATTCGAAGAAGCCATGCGTCGCTTTGGTTCGGATAAACCAGACCTGCGTAACCCATTGGAACTGGTGGATGTTGCAGATCTGGTTAAAGATGTTGAGTTTTCTGTTTTCGCAGAACCGGCAAACAATCCAAAAGGCCGCGTTGCCACCATTTGTGTTCCGGGTGGTGCAGAATTAAGCCGTAAGCAGATTGATGAATATGGCAAATTTGTTGGTATCTATGGTGCGAAAGGTCTGGCATGGATGAAAGTTAACAACCGTGCTGCCGGTCTGGAAGGAGTACAAAGCCCGGTTGCCAAATTCCTGTCCGCTGAGGTGGTTGAAGGTTTATTGTCCCGCACAAATGCACAGGATGGCGATATTCTGTTCTTCGGTGCTGACAAGAAAAATGTGGTTACCGATGCAATGGGCGCATTGCGTCTGAAACTGGGCCGTGATCTGAACATTACAGATCTGGCAAGTTGGAAACCGCTCTGGGTCGTTGATTTCCCAATGTTTGAAGACAATGGAGAAGGTGGTTTGACGGCAATGCACCACCCATTTACATCTCCGTATGATATGTCGGCCCCTGAATTGGAAAGCAACCCAGAATCAGCTATTGCGAACGCTTATGACATGGTTATCAATGGCTACGAAGTAGGTGGTGGTTCTGTTCGTATTCATCGCAATGAAATGCAGCAGACAGTATTCCGAATTCTGGGCATCAACGAGCAGGAACAACAGGAAAAATTCGGTTTCTTGCTGAACGCCCTGAAATATGGCACACCTCCACATGCAGGTTTGGCTTTCGGTCTGGATCGTCTCGTCATGTTGTTGACCAGTACCGATAATATCCGTGATGTAATCGCTTTCCCGAAAACAACAGCAGCGGCATGTCTGATGACTGATGCACCAAGTTTCGCAAATCCGGCATCATTGAAAGAATTGGCAATTTCAGTTATTAAAAAAGAGAGCGAATAATGGCTTACAAGCGCCCTGAATCTGTATTGGTTATGATTTATGCCTTTGACAGCAAAAGGGTGCTGATGTTACAGCGACGTGATGATCCCGAATTCTGGCAGTCCGTAACAGGTAGCCTCGAAGAGGGAGAAAAACCATTGGAGGCGGCGCTGCGTGAAGTTCAGGAAGAGATTGGCATTGATGTTACCAAGGAAGATCTTGAGCTGATAGATTGCCAACGCAGTCTCTATTATGAGATTTTCCCGCACTTAAGACATAGATATGCATCAGGAGTGACACGCAATAAAGAACATTGGTTCTCGCTGGCGTTACCTGAAGAACGAATGATCCTGCTGACTGAACATCTGGCTTATCAATGGCTGGTGGCTGAACAAGCTGCTGAATTGACCAAGTCATGGAGCAATCGGCAGGCAATTGAAGAATTTGTTATTTAGTCTATTGTTTCCAATAAATTTTAAGGTGCAGTCTATCTACTAAGCTGCAATTTGAAAAATGATGGGTATAGACGTTTTATCGGAGATATTTTCATGGCAGGTCATAGTAAATGGGCCAATACGAAACACCGCAAAGCAGCACAGGATGCAAAACGCGGTAAGATTTTTACCAAAGTTATCCGTGAATTGGTGACGGCTGCACGTCTGGGGGGTGGAGATCCAACGTCTAACCCACGTTTGCGTGCCGCCATCGATAAGGCATTGTCTAATAACATGACTCGCGATACCTTAAATCGCGCGATTGCCCGTGGTGTTGGCAACGATGATGCAGATAACATGGAAACCATCATTTATGAAGGCTATGGCCCAGGTGGTACAGCGGTGATGGTTGAGTGTCTGAGTGATAACCGCAATCGCACTGTTTCTGAAGTTCGTCATGCGTTCACCAAAACCGGCGGTAACTTGGGTACAGATGGTTCTGTTTCTTATTTGTTCACCAAAAAAGGGGTGATTTCCTACGCTCCGGGCCTGGATGAAGATCTGGTGATGGAAGCAGCATTGGAAGCGGGTGCTGATGATGTTGAAACTTATGATGACGGTGCGATTGACGTCTATACTACACCAGAAACTTTTGGTGACGTTAAGGATGCACTGGATGCAGGGGGCTTCAAATCGGATTCCGCAGAAGTATCTATGATCCCATCCACCAAAGCAGAACTGGGTGCGGAAACTGCGCCTAAATTACTTCGTCTGATCGATATGCTTGAAGATTCTGACGATGTTCAAGAAGTTTACCATAATGGTGAAATCTCTGATGAAATTGCAGCACTGCTGTAATTAATTTTAGGGTTCACAGCGTAGAGAAAGTGCTTCTAATATCAAAGCACTTTCTCTAACGTTTTATCCCATATCTTAGGCACATATCTAGGCGAACAGTTCGATATGGCGATTATTCTTGGTATTGACCCCGGTTCCAGAGTCACAGGGTATGGCGTTATCCGCCAGCAGGGACGACAACTTATTTATCTTGGTAGCGGTTGTATCCGAACAAAAGTAGATGACTTACCCAGTCGTTTACAGAGGATTTATGCAGGCGTTACCGAAATCATCACTCAATTCCAGCCTGATGCCTTTGCAATAGAACAGGTTTTCATGGCAAAAAATCCAGATTCAGCTTTGAAATTGGGGCAAGCACGTGGTGTGGCGATTGTAGCTGCGGCTAACCAATCTGTTCCGGTATTTGAGTATGCTGCCCGTCAGGTTAAACAAACGGTAGTGGGTACAGGGGCGGCCGAAAAAAGCCAGATCCAGCATATGGTTCGTTCAATGTTGAAATTGTCTGCTAATCCGCAGGCTGATGCCGCCGATGCATTGGCTATCGCTATTACACATTGTCATCTTAGTCAAAATTTGCTACGGGTCGGAGATGCGCGATTAAATTTAACTCGGGGCCGTCTGAAATAAGCGAGGCTGGATATACGTCCAGCCTTTTTTGTGCTATAAGCTAGCGGAACGATTTATTTTTATTTTCAGGGGGTAAACAGTGATAGGGCGTTTGAGAGGAACCGTGTTGGAAAAACAGCCACCGTTGGTGTTATTAGAAACTAATGGTATCGGTTATGAAGTTCATATGCCAATGACCTGTTTTTATGAACTGCCTGAAATTGGGCAAGAAGCTATTTTATTTACGCAATTTATTGTGCGTGAAGATGCCCAGTTATTATATGGCTTTAATGACAAACAAGAACGCGCTCTTTTTCGTGAATTAATTAAAGTAAATGGTGTTGGGCCGAAATTGGCTCTGGCTATCCTGTCTGGCATGTCTGCTCAGCAATTTGTTACGGCTATTGAACAGGAAGCTATTGCTTCATTGGTTAAATTACCGGGAGTGGGTAAAAAAACCGCTGAAAGATTGGTGGTCGAAATGAAAGATCGTTTTAAAGGGCTTAATGGCGATCTGTTTAGCCAAAGTAGTGACATTAGTTTGCCTGCTGCCACCAAACAAGCGAATTCTGATGCTGATATTGAAGCAGAAGCTTCCGCAGCCCTAGTTTCTCTGGGATATAAACCGCAAGAAGCCAGCCGGATGGTGAGTAAAGTAGCTAAACCGGGTGCAGATTGTGAAACTCTTATTCGTGAAGCGCTTCGTGCAGCTCTATAATCGCAGGAGTTAAGTGATGATTGAAGCTGACCGTCTGGTTTCAGCAGAAGTTCTGCAAGATGATGAAGCCATTGATCGCGCTATTCGGCCAAAATTTCTATCTGAATATGTTGGGCAGCCTCATGTTTGTGAGCAGATGGAAATCTTTATTCAGGCGGCGCGACAACGTGGGGATGCACTGGATCATTTATTGATTTTTGGTCCCCCTGGATTGGGCAAAACCACATTGGCAAATATCGTAGCGAATGAAATGGGCGTTAATCTCCGAACAACATCTGGTCCGGTGCTGGAAAAGGCGGGGGATCTCGCTGCCATGCTGACCAACCTGGAACCTCACGATGTTCTATTCATTGATGAAATCCACCGTTTATCGCCGGTTGTTGAAGAGATTCTCTATCCTGCGATGGAAGATTACCAACTGGATATCATGATTGGGGAAGGGCCGGCTGCCCGTTCGATTAAGATTGATCTTCCTCCGTTTACACTGATTGGTGCAACGACCCGTGCCGGTTCCTTAACGTCACCGCTGCGTGATCGATTCGGTATTGTGCAACGCCTTGAGTTTTACAATGTTGATGATTTACAGAGTATTGTTTCCCGAAGTGCCCATTATATGGGGTTGAGTGTTTCGGACGATGGAGCAAGACAAATCGCAATGCGTTCACGGGGCACTCCCCGTATAACCAACCGCTTATTACGTCGGGTACGTGATTTTGCTCAGGTCAAGGGCGATGGAACTGTGAATAACGATATTGCGGCTCAGGCTCTTGATATGCTGAATGTGGATTCGGCAGGGTTTGATTACCTTGACCGTAAATTGTTGATTGCCATAATTGATAAGTTTATGGGTGGTCCCGTTGGGGTGGATAACTTGGCGGCGGCGATTGGTGAAGAAAGAGAAACCATAGAAGATGTTTTAGAACCTTTCCTGATCCAACAAGGATTTATTCAACGCACACCAAGAGGGCGAATGGCAACCAATCATGCTTACCGACATTTTGGGTTAAGTAAAGAGAGCGTATAAGCCACCACTGTGGCAATATACCAGTTCAGTTCTTTGAAATGCTGGCTGGTAGCTAAGCAGGGGATGGGTCGTTAAATCTCCCCATGAAAAGTTCAATAACTGTTGCGTAATCGACTGGAGTGACTCTAATTTCTCGCCCAATAAGAAAAATCTTTGTATGACCTTCTCTATAATCCGTACATGGATAACTATTATCAAATATAAAAAATCGTCTCTTTTGGGTTTAGAATTTCAAAATGGCTGAAATCTATCAACCAGAGCGATTTGTCCTGAAAAGCCCGATAACAGTTTTAAATGGGGATACTGATCCAGATGTTAAACCGATTGAACTTTATGCTTGGTCAGAATTAACCAGTGAAGACTTAACGGTACATGTTGTATCAGGAGATCATTTCTTTATTGATCAAAATAAAGAAAAAGTGATAGAGATTGTTGCATCTGTACTTTCGGGCATATGGTGAAAACAGACTACCGGCCCATGGGATGGGAGGTAGTCAATCTTTAGATTATTTTACCAATAATCAGCTTCTTGCCTTACACGTTAAACTCAACGCAAATAACATTGCCGCACAAAGCACTACCGAAGGCCCGGCAGGGGTATTATAGAATGCGGATAATGTTAACCCTCCCGTGACAGAAAGCATACCGACAATAATAGCAAAAACCGCCATTTGTTCTGGTGTGCGAGAGAATCGGCGTGCGGTGGCAGCTGGGATAATCAGTAGGGAAGTGATGATCAACGCCCCGACAAATTTCATCGCCAGACCAATGGTCAATGCTGTCACTAACATCAATAGAACCCGCAGGCGCTGAATTTTAATCCCATCAACAAAAGCTAGATCTTGGCTAACTGTCATTGATAACAGCGCACGCCATTGCCATGTCAGCAATCCGGTAACAATCGCAACACCTGTTGCAATCAGCCAGAGATCTTCATAAGTGACAGACAATAAATCGCCAAATAAATAAGCCATCATATCGACCCGTACACTGGTCATAAAGCTGACAACAACTAAACCCAGAGATAAGGCACTGTGAGCCAGAATGCCCAGCAATGTATCAACTGCCAGCTGAGGACGTTTTTCCAGCCAGACTAAAAGAATGGCTAATATCAATGTGACGGCAATAACGGCATAAAAAGGATTCACATTCAGTAAGAAGCCAAACGCGACACCCAGTAGTGATGCGTGTGCTAATGTATCACCAAAGTAGGACATTCTGCGCCAGACGACAAAAGAACCAAGAGGCCCTGCGGCAATTGCCAATAAAATACCGGCTAACCAGCCGGGAAGTAATAATTCAATCATCAACGTGGTTCTCCACCATTTTTCAAAATAATTTTTCCTCTCAGATCATGATGATGATTATGGTGATGTCGGTAGACTGCAAGTTGCTCGGCACCATGACGGCCAAACATGGCAATGAATTCAGGATGCATAGACACCACTTCCGGGGTACCAGAGCAGCAAATATGTTGATTAAGGCATAAAACTTCGTCTGTTTTCGCCATCACTAAATGCAGGTCATGGGATACCATAAGTACAGCGCAATTAAGCTCAGTTCTGATTTGATTAATTAAATCATAGAGTGCCAGCTGGCCGTTGACATCTACGCCTTGTGTTGGTTCATCAAGTACCAGAAGTTGAGGGTGGTTGAGCAACGCTCTGGCAAGCAAAACTCGTTGAGTTTCTCCGCCTGATAGCTTTTGCATCGGCTGATCTAATAAATGGGCTGCTTTGACCCGGTCTAATACCGGTATGATATCTGCCGATTTTACATTAGGTCTTAGCATCATAAAACGCTTAACAGTCAGGGGAAGTGTGGGGTCAAGGCTAAGTTTTTGCGGAACATAACCAATTTTCAGCGTTTGGTTGTGTTCGATAATCCCTGAAGTAGGGGGAACTAAACCAAGGACAACACGAACTAACGTTGATTTCCCGGCTCCATTTGGACCAATCAGTGTCAGGATTTTGCCTTGTTTGAGAGTGAAAGAAATATTGTTTAATACTTTGCGGTTACCAAACTCAACCGTAACATTTTTTAGGGTAATCATAGTTGGCATGTTAAAAGTGTCTTGCAGAAACATTGAAATGTTATAATATAACAAATCTCAAATTACTGCATGGAATATTCATATTATGTTACACAACCCACAGAAATACGTGCATAAATTTTTTCGCAAAATCGCATTAGTGACTGGTCTGGTGGCTGGAGTGAACAACGCTGCGCAGGCAGATGTTGTTACATCTATTCGTCCGCTGGGTTTTATTGCCGCCGCTATTGCTGATGGTGTAACAGGTACTCAAGTGCTTTTACCTGATGGTGCATCTCCACATGATTATGCTTTACGGCCTCTGGATATCAGAAAAATCAATCAAGCTGATTTAATGGTTTGGATTGGCCCAGATATGGAAACATTTTTGGCAAAACCAATTTCTAGAATAGACAGTAATAAACAACTGGCACTGGCTGAATTATCTACTATAAAACCACTGTTATTGAAAAATAGTGGTGATAATAATGATTTAGGTGAATCGCATCAGCATAAACATGAAACTGATCACAAACATCATCATCACGGTGAATATAATATGCATATTTGGCTTTCTCCCGAGGTTGCAGAGAAAGCCGCTCAGGCAATATATAATCGACTTGTTGAGCGTTACCCTCAACAAAAACAGCAACTAGAAGTAAACCTACGTAAATTCAATGGACAGCTTATAGAATCTGATAAGAATATTGCTAGTATTTTAAAGCCTGTACAAAAGCAGGAATATTTTGTTTTTCATGATGCATACAGTTATTTTGAAAAACATTATAAATTGTCTTCGCTAGGGGTTTTCACTGTTAATCCTGAAATACAGCCCGGGGCGCAAAGATTACACTATATACGAATACAATTGGTTGAGCAGAAAGCAAGATGTGTTTTTGCTGAACCTCAATTCAGGCCTGCCGTCATTCATGCCATAGCAAAAGATACCGGTGTGAAGATCGGGACACTTGACCCATTAGGGAGTGGCATTGTATTGGACAAAGACAGCTACATAAAATTTATAACTCAGTTGTCAAAACAATATTTGAGCTGCCTGAATTAGTACAATAAGGAATTTTATTAGTGCAGCAGATAGTTAAAACTATCGCTTTGGTATACAACAATCTACCTAAACCACACAAGATCATGCTTGGGTCTTTGACGTTAGTCACTCTGGCGGTCGCAGTGTGGCGGCCGGTTGTTTATCATGAGCGAGAAGAACGGTCGGGTAGTATTATTCTCAGTACGCCTAATCATATCTCTGATGCGAGCGATGATGAGGTCGGCGATATCAATGAACAACTGCCTGATGAAGGAATTAATGATGAAGAGGGCAGTTCAGATGCAACAGCAAATGTCCCTCATCAATATGTTGTTTCCAATGGTGATACTTTAAGTTCCATTTTGACTCAATTTGGGATTGATTCTTCAGATGTGGCTTTGTTAGCAAATCAATATAGAGCGCTGCGTAATTTAGGAATTGGTCAATCGCTATCTTGGTCCATTGATGAAAACGGTAATTTAAAAACGCTGACGTGGAATATATCACGTCGAGAAACACGAGATTATACCCGTGAAGGGGATACGTTTAGCGAAACAAAAGAGTTTCAGAAAGGCGAATGGAAAAATAGTGTTATACGAGGCACTGTTGACGGCAGTTTTAATGGTAGTGCACTCATTGCTGGATTAAGCGGCAGCGAGGCTCGTGAGGTTACTAAGGCTCTGCAATGGCAGATAGACTTTCGTAAATTACGTAAAGGCGATCGTTTTTCTGTCCTGATGTCCCGTGAAATGCTTGATGGGAAGAGTGAGCAGAGCCAATTATTGGGCGTTCTCCTGCAAAGTGGCGGAAGTGATTATTATGCTTTCCGTGCTAATGACGGTCGTTTTTATGATAGTCATGCTTCCGGTTTAGAACGCGGCTTCTTGCGTTTCCCTACAACGAAACAATTCAGAGTATCATCCAGTTTTAATCCTCGTCGTTTGAACCCAGTAACAGGGCGGATTACTTCACACCGAGGGGTTGATTTTGCCATGCCTATAGGAACTCCGGTTCTGGCAGTCGGTGATGGGGAAGTGATTGTCGCTAAATTTGATGGAGCAGCAGGTAATTTCATCGCCATTCGCCATGGGCGTCAATACACCACCCGATACATGCACTTAAGAAAATTATTGGTAAAACCGGGCCAGAAAGTGAAGCGCGGTGAACGCATTGCTTTATCAGGTAATACAGGTCGTTCAACGGGTCCACATTTGCATTTTGAATTTTGGGATAATCAGCAACCTGTTAACCCACTTACGGCAAAATTACCACGTTCTGGTGGATTAAGTGGTAAAGAGCGAGCTGAATATATTGCAATGGTTAAGGATGTTAAGCCTCAATTATTACTCGATTGAATGAATTAATGCCGGATAATTGACAGACACAAAAGCGGATGATTGGTATCATCCGCTTTTGTGTTATTTTTTGTTAGAAGTTTGAGTCTCGAAAACGAGCATTGGAATCATCAGAGTTAGCTCATGAACAAAGAGAAAGATACAGATAGTAAATTGGGGTATATCCCTAAATTTCATTGCTCTTATTTGCATCCTCGCCATTGGGGGCTTTGGGCTGGTGTGGGAATATTGGCGGGGTTAGCTTATATTCCAGTAAAATGGCGTGATCCATTACTGGCGAAGATAGGTGTTTGGGCTGGCAGAAAAGCAAAAAGTGCCCGCCGTAGGGCAAAAATAAATCTAATTTATTGCTTTCCTGAATTAACAGACCAGCAGCGGGAAGACGTAATTGACCAAATGTTTGCTTGCGCTCCTCAGTCATTTGTTATGTTGGCAGAACTTTGCCTAAAAGGTACTAAATCGACGTTAAAGCGAACTCAGTGGCATGGTGATGAAATTCTTGATGATTTAAAAGCACAAGGAAAAAATATCATTCTCATGGTTCCTCATGGGTGGGCGATTGATATTCCAGCTATGCTTTTGGCGGCACGTGGTTACAAAATATCAGGCATGTTCAACCATCAGAGCAATCCTGTAGCTGATTACTTATGGAATAAAGTGCGCACACACTTTGGTGGCCGTTTGCATTCCCGTGAAGCAGGTATTAAGCCTTTTATTGCATCGGTACGTGAGGGATTTTTGGGTTATTATTTGCCCGATCAGGATCATGGTGAAGAACACAGCGAATTTGTTGATTTTTTCTCCACTTACAAAGCGACATTACCTGCGGTCGGGCGTTTAATGAAAGTTTGCCGCGCAGCTGTTATTCCATTATTTCCTGTTTATAACAGCCAAACCCATCAACTGGATATTTATATCCGGCCACCAATGGATGATATTGCAGGGCAGGATGATGCGTATATTGCTCGTCGTATGAATCATGAGCTAGAAGAGATGGTTAGACCTAATCCTGAACAATATACATGGATATTAAAACTGCTTAAGACGCGGAAAGAAGGGGATATTGAACCCTATAAGAGAGAAGATCTTTAGCCTGAGATTCCCCGACTATTTAATTCATCCCCTTAATTAAAAATATTTTTGATTAAGGGGAATATCTATCAAATTTATTCTACTTCAAGTATGCGACAGGTATTAGTACTACCAATAGTTCCCATCTGATCACCCTGCGTTACTAGGATTAGATCACCTGAAGAAAGATAACCTTTATCGCGCAGGCGGTTTACCGCTTCGTTTGCCGCAGCGATGCCATCAGTATGCCAGCTACAATAAACCGGAGTGACACCGCGGTAAAGGGCAGTGCGGTTTAAGGTAGATTCATGACGTGACATAGAGAAGATTGGCAAACCTGAACTAATGCGAGACATCATGCGGGCTGTTCGACCAGATTCAGTCATAGCGATAATTGCTTTGACGCCTTTCAGGTGGTTAGCCGCATACATGGTTGACATTGCGATAGCTTCTTCAATGCTTTCGAATGTCATATCCAGACGATGTTTGGAAACATTAATACTTGGCATTTTTTCAGCACCCAAACAGACTTGTGCCATGGCGGCAACCGTTTCTGCTGGATATTGACCCGCCGCAGTTTCGGCAGAGAGCATAACGGCATCAGTACCATCCAATACTGCATTGGCAACATCCATGACTTCAGCACGGGTTGGCATTGGGTTAGTGATCATGGACTCCATCATTTGCGTGGCGGTAATTACGACACGATTCAGTTGACGGGCACGGCGAATCAGCTTTTTCTGTACACCAACCAGCTCAGGATCACCAATTTCGACACCCAAATCACCGCGGGCAACCATAACAACATCAGATGCCAGAATGATTTCGTCAATAATCGCATCACTGCTGACGGCTTCAGCACGTTCCACTTTTGCGACGATTTGGGTTTCACAACCTGCATCACGCGCGAGTCGGCGGGCATAATTCAGATCTTCACCTGAACGGGGGAAAGAAACGGCTAGGTAATCAACACTAATTTTGGCCGCAGTGATGATATCTTCCTTATCTTTTTCAGTCAGCGCTTCGGCTGATAACCCGCCACCTAGTTTATTGATACCTTTATTATTGGAAAGAGGGCCTCCTACAGTGACTTCTGTGAAGACTTTCATGCCTTGAACATCCAGCACTTTCAATTGAACCCGTCCGTCATCCAATAGCAGGATATCACTGGTCGTAACATCAGACGGAAGACCTTTATAGTCGATACCGACTTTTTCTTTGTCTCCTTCTCCTTTACCCAGATTGGCATCCAGCAGGAATTTATCCCCAACATTGAGGAAAATTTTTCCTTCCTTAAAAGTGGATACGCGTATTTTGGGTCCTTGAAGATCACCTAAGATGGCAACGTGGCAGCCTAAGCGGGCAGCTATTTCACGTACTTTATTAGCGCGTTGGATATGATCTTCTGCTGTACCATGAGAAAAATTGAGGCGGACGACATTGGCTCCCGCACTGATAACTTTTTCTAAATTGCTATCACGATCTGTTGCTGGACCAAGTGTAGTGACGATTTTCGTTCTTCTGAGCCGTCTGGACATGTATTACTCCGTTGACCTGTGAAGTATCCCTCGTTTTTCGAACTACAATTCGAAATCCATTGGGTATATGAGTTTCCGATTATCGTAGGATAACCATTTAATTTCTTGATTATCAACCCCGCACTTGTAAAAGATGCAGATGCGGGAAACCTTACTATGCTATCAGTCTGGAGAATTGATAAATAGTGAACAAAAACACAGTCTATTTTATGATTTATTGATGCTTATCAAACCGCGAATTACGCAATGCTTCTTTGACCCTCTTCAAGTTATCCCTGAATTTTGAGCCTCGTCGCAGTGTAAAACCGGTAGCCAGCACATCAATGATGGTAAGTTGAGCAATTCTGGAGACCATCGGCATATAGATATCTGTATCTTCAGGGACATCCAGAAGGATAGAGAGGGTAGCTTCCTGTGCCAATGGGGAACCTGTTGAAGTAATGGCTATCACTGTCGCATCATTTTCACGGGCCAGTTTGGCTATTTCCACGAGATTTTTCGTTCGTCCTGTATGGGATATCAGCACAACAACATCTCCTTCGGTACTGTTAATACAACTCATTCGTTGCATTACTATATCGTCAAAATAGGTTACCGGAATATTGAAGCGAAAGAATTTGTTCATCGCATCATGAGCTACCGCCGCCGATGCTCCCAAGCCAAAAAAAGAGAGCTTTCTAGCTTGGGTCAGCAGATCAACTGCCCGGTTAATTGCCGCGATATCCAGATTAGTTTTAACCGTTTCCAGATTTGCCATGACTGATTCAAAAATTTTATTGGTATAAGATGTGACGCTGTCACTTTCCTCCACATTACGATTTACATAGGGAGTACCATTGGCAAGGCTTTGTGCCAGATGCAATTTGAAATCGGGAAATCCTTTGGTGTCCAGACTACGACAAAAACGATTAACCGTAGGTTCACTCACATTCGCCATTCTGGCCAGAGTAGCGATGCTTGAATGGATAGCTGTCTGGGGTGAGGCAAGGATGACCTGCGCCACCTTTTTTTCTGACTTACTCAAAACATCAAGACTATTTTGGAGCCGTTCCAATGTGTTCATAAGACGCGGTTTAACCTCGGTTTTAACGATTTCATTAACAGGAGAAATCTATATCATTTTCATGAAAATATACTACTTGTTATTGAAGGCTGGCAGTGGTAAAAACCGGGTAACTTGATATTTTTCATCAAAATATGACAAGTGTCTAACTTTCAACTTGGTAAGATTACTTCTTAAACGTTGTAAACTTTCAATCAATGAACATTATCTGGTACAGACCCTAACCCGTACCCAGTATAAATACAAAACTAGCATGAATGTCAAAACAGTGTACAAAAAGCTGGGATAAGGCATATATGAACAATCATTGTTTACTGCTTATAACCAAAAGAGTACATTACACGCAGTTTCTGTAAAAAAATTACAATATCCCGTAATTGAGGATGAGGAGATGCAACATGGCGGTGACGTCTACAGCTCAGGCTTGTGATTTGGTAATTTTTGGGGCGAAAGGAGACTTAGCACGCCGGAAATTAATGCCTTCCCTTTACCAATTGGAAAAAGCGGGTTATATCCATTCTGATACTCGGATTATCGGCGTCGGCCGAGCTGACTGGGATAAGAAAGCCTATATCAAAGTTGTTGAAGAAGCGTTAACTACATTTATGTCCGAGAAATTGGACCCAGAATTGTGGAAGAAATTGAGCTCACGTCTGGAATTTTGTAATCTGGACGTTAATGAAACGGAACATTTCACCCAATTGGCGAAGATACTTAATAAGGATAATTTGCCTACCATTCACTATTTTGCCATGCCACCCAATACGTTTGGTGCAGTATGTCATGGATTGGGAGCTGCGGGGCTGAATAAAGAACCCAATCGTGTTGTGATGGAAAAACCACTGGGAACAGATCTTATCTCTTCCCGATCTATCAATGATGAAGTAGCAAAATATTTCAATGAGAAACAAATCTACCGTATTGACCATTACTTAGGTAAAGAAACGGTATTGAACCTATTGGCACTGCGTTTTGCTAACTCACTGTTTGTTAATAACTGGGATCACCACACAATCGATCATGTGCAAATTACTGTTGCTGAAGAAGTCGGCATTGAAGGGCGCTGGGGTTACTTCGATCAGGCTGGGCAAATGCGCGATATGATTCAGAACCATCTTCTGCAAATATTGACTATGATCGCCATGTCTCCACCGGCTGACCTGAGTGCTGATCGTATTCGTGATGAAAAGGTGAAAGTGCTACGCTCATTGCGTCGGATTGATCATACTAATATCAGGGAAAAAACTGTTCGTGGGCAATACACCGCAGGTTTTGTGCATGGCACGAAAGTTCCCGGTTATTTGGAAGAAGAGGGCGCGAATAAAGCCAGTAAAACGGAATCCTTTGTATCGATCCGTGTTGATATTGATGATTGGCGCTGGTCTGGCGTGCCTTTCTATCTGAGAACAGGTAAACGTTTACCTGCTAAATGTTCCGAAGTTGTCGTCTATTTCAAAGAGCCTTCGCTGAATTTATTCGCTGAATCTTACCAACAATTACCGCAGAATAAGTTGACGATTCGCTTACAACCAGATGAAGGTATCGACATTGAAGTGCTGAATAAAGCACCGGGGCTGGAACATAAACATCGTTTGCAGACTACCAAATTGGATCTGAGTTTCTCCGAGACATTTAATCAAACGCACCTTGCGGATGCTTACGAGAGATTGTTGCTGGAAGCTATGCGTGGTATTCAGGCGTTGTTTGTCCGCCGTGATGAGGTGGAAGAAGCATGGAAATGGGTGGATTCTATCATGGAAGCATGGGCGGCGGATAATGAACCCCCTAAACCTTATCAGGCAGGGACGTGGGGACCGGTTGCTTCCATTGCCTTGATTACCCGTGATGGACGCTCATGGAATGAATTTGAGTAACTTGCATACTCTTTGATTGTATTAAATTTATACATAAAAATACTCAAGCCGGACTTATGTCCGGTCATCCTCTTTGTTTTTTCAAACAGCAGCTTTGTTATCGGTACTCATCCATCCCAGTACCGTTTTCTAATGCTTATTCAAATAATATCATGTTGTTGAATATTCCTAACTTTCCCAAACTGAGTTTATTTTCAAATATTTTTGATATTAGTCACGGAAAAAATAGTTTTAATTAATTATTAATTAGCTGCATTTCTAAGAACGAATAGGTAGATAAGATGGGTAATTTTATTAGTAGAAAATTTCGCCAAGGTCAACAGTCACGCTTATTTCCACGGTCATTGAGGCGTGATGAAGGATGCATTGAAGAGCATGATGAGGACGTGTGCGCTAGGGATCAATGGGTATCTGATCGGATACACCGTCATTGCGAATATGCACCAGAAAACGCGCTGACAAACCTCCATAAAACGTACGCAGATAGAGGGAAAATAATTAATTATAATTGCTTGGACGCATTTAATACTAAACGCGATCCTGTAGGTAAAGGGCGCAGACTTGCTATGCAGCAACCCCATGCTCAATTGGATGAAATCTATATCCTTGAGCGCACGCACTGCCAATTACAAGGAGATGGTGACGCTCATTATTTTATGAAAAGTATAGAACCAATAACGCTACATGTCCCAGATGGTCATTATCTATACGTTATTTACACCGATATGCCTCTGACAGTTATATGTGGTCTTTATGATCCTAATCGGATTCCTGCTATAGGTCATACGTCATTAATAAAAGGCCGGATTCGATTGTATGGCAAGAATAAAAATATTTCTCAGCTAGATGATAAAGATATTGACTATGCAAAATACCCTGTATTGTTGGCAGGAGAGCTATTTTTCGACGATGGTCGATTGACTATGTGGAATAATCGGAGTGGTCATTATTTTCCTAAAGGGGATATGGTTGTCTTAAACGCCACTAATTGCATATTGCCCCAAAAGTTATTTAGACAAGTCTGGGGATAAAGTCGGCCGTATTCCTTAATGGTAGATTAGTGTTGCTAATGAAATCCTTTGTCGCATGAGAATGTGAATTCCGTGGCGCGATCTGCCTTCCAAATCAGATTTTGGGATTGCTGATAAACGATATGATAGTCAGCGTTTGAAGAATGTTATTGAAAAACAAAAGCCGTTTCCGGTGATCCCTTATCATAGAAATAGCGAAGTGAAAGTTCAGCGTTATCTCGTTGCTTTTTATTTTTGGTTATGGTAAAAGTATTCCAGTTATTAAGTCTACTTATATGAGGGTTCGTAGTATATCACACAGTAGTAATCGTGTGATGAAAGAATAAAACATCATGAATAGCGCCAAAAGCGTCAACATTCAACATAGTAATAAAATTCAACGTTGCACCCACGTTCTTTTTCTTTCCGCTATCTTATCCAGTGAGCACTACTGGTGCGGTGCCCTTTAGGGCCTTCTCCTGTTCATCGGTTCTTCACCGATAAAATTCTTGTTTGTCAAAATATTTTGCTAAAACGTCAGTTTGATTCTGATATCGCGTATTTGAGTTTGCGTCTGATTCTGTTGGCATATACAGCTTGATGTCTTGGCATACCTATTAGTATGTTCAGGAGAAAAAAATGATTTATTGGATATTTCTTGCTCTGGCGATTGTGACAGAAGTGATTGGTACTTTGTCAATGAAACACGCCAGTATTTCGGGTGATTTTACAGGTATGATCGTGATGTACACCATGATCACAACTTCTTATATTTTGTTGGCGATTGCCGTAAAAAAAGTGGCATTAGGGGTGGCTTACGCCTTATGGGAAGGTATCGGTATCCTGTTTATCACGACTTTTAGTGTACTGTGGTTCAATGAATCGTTGTCATTAATGAAAATTGGAGGGTTGACACTGCTGATATCAGGAATTGCCTTGATTAAAATAGGTGCGAAAAAAGCCCCGGAGAATATTCTGAATAAAAAAATCAAGGAAGCATAACATGTTAACTCAATTTGAATGGTGGCATGCTGCGTTTTTGGTTTTAGCTGTTTTTCTGGAAATTGTTGCGAATATTTTATTGAAATTATCCAATGGATTTCAGCGTCTTTGGATAGGTATTTTATCACTGGCTGCTGTTTTAGGCGCATTTAGTGCGTTGGCTCAGGCCGTTAAAGGAATTGAACTTTCCATTGCTTATGCATTATGGGGTGCATTCGGCATTATTGCTACAATCGCAGCAGGTTGGATTATGTTTAATCAGCGTCTGAATTTTAAGGGATGGTGGGGAATTGTACTGTTATTGATTGGCATGATAATGATTAAAATGGCTTAATTTTTCATGCCCCATTCCTTAAAGTTTATTTGATAAATTCATTTCTAAAATGGCATTGGACGAGTTGATAATGTGTTCAATGCCATGCTCTTCTTGGTAAGTTCGAGTTCAGCTTATAAAGCGGCGATGATTTTGATTTCTACCTTATATTTAGGATTCATCAGCTCAGCTTGAACAGTGCAGCGAACTGGGGCACTTCCTGCAACAACCCAAGCATCCCAGGCTGCGTTCATACCTGTAAAATCGGCTTTATCGGCCAGAAAAATCGTAACATCCAAGATTTTGCTCTTGTTTGAACCAAGACGATGTAACAGGGTATCAATGGCCGCCAGTGTATCGGTTGTTTGTTCTGTGATATCACAGTCCAGCTTTTCTGGCACACTAGTATAATAAATAGTGTCATTGTGAACGACCGCTTCTGACCAGCGGGTATCTGGATCAATGCGTTTAATAGTCATTAAATCTCCTGTTAATTCATACAGTTTTTTTTTGAATTGGGTGGTTATTACAACTCAGTGTTGGCATAATTCTGCCACATTTTATTAAAAAATCACCACCAAAGGTGAAAGAACATTAAGTGAAGAAGAGTTAGTTGTTCTTTTTCAAATTATCAACTCCCCTAAATATAACCCGAGTAATGTATTAATAATAAAGCCATGTCTGCTATTTGGCTGTCGTATTCGTGAATTATTGAAGGCCAAAATTAATGACTTTGACTGTGAAAATAATATTTGGACCATTCCTCCTGTAAATCATAAAACAGGAAGAAGATCTAAAAAACCTATCAACAGGCCCATAATTCTAGCAGCCAAGGAGTTAATTGAGCAGGCGAAAAGATTGAAAACTGACTGCGTCTCACGTGGCCGAAATTATGGTAGGGCATAAATTACCGGGAGTGTGGCAGGTGTACGATAAGCACACCTACCTGAATGAGCAGAGAGAGGCATACGAGCGCTGGTGGGAGAAGCTGACTAGAATTGTCCCCCGTTCTCCCAGTCAAGAATATCCTGCCGTAAAAAGTCAAGCTGGTCAGATAAGAACCGAATATGTTCAGGCACCACCGATATCTATTCCGGCGCATCTGCTCGCTGGCTGCTTACCTCCGGTCATACCCGACATGATGACATGGAGCGACAGCTTTATTCTGAATGAACAGTTACATGACGGTTATTGAGCAATGCAATCTGGATAAACGGGCAATCAGACATATAGAAGAAAACAGGTCACCACCGCAGAGCAAATGATCCTGGGGTTGCAGGAGTATATCAGGGCAGTGTCAGTAAGTGATGAGGGACGGAAGGAGTGCTACTATCCTGCTAATCCAATGGGCAAAGTAATTCACCGTTCGGTGTTATCGTGCAGTACCCTGAATTGACCATGCATGCTTTCCATACTTCGATATTGTCAATGTATTTCTGGCAAGGGAAGGCATAGGTTTGTACTGAAACTAAAAGAATAGAATCCGCCAACAGGCAAAGAAGAAAACATTTCTTCATTTTATTCTCCATATATTACTTATGGTACCACAGAGCTTAATAACTCTATTTCAACTCAATTAAAAGCGAATAATTCTTAAGAATTAGTTACCTTATGAAACTAAAACAATTATTCCTTTACCTACTTGTAGTGATGTGATGGACGTTCCTGTTTGCAACTGAAAAGGGGAACTTCCATCACATCACTAAACTGGCCTGATTTTCTGTCCTAAGAAATGAATTACCATTGATTGTACTGCTTACATTCATTAGTATATGAAACGCGCATAGGTCAAAGAATTAAAGTCAAAGTCACAGTCTAAATACGGTGGTTTTTATCTTTCATATGGAAAAATAAAATCTGCCCTAATGCTTCTCTTGCCTGTTTCACCAGTTTCTGTGCTTTAATATGTGAGTCCAAAATTCATTTTACGATAGAACGCTATGAGTTACCTCTCCATATGCAAACCAAGTGATATACCAATCGCCATTGAAGATGCTTGATTTCTTATCCAAACCCGATCATGCTTGCAGCCATGAAAATTCATCTGACACCAGAACAAAAACGCGCCCTCGAATTGATGCACGATACGACTCGTGATA
>NZ_CAWQTY010000087.1:0-881 GCF_963897815.1 Xenorhabdus sp. Sc-CR9 | reverse complement strand
TAGAGCGTGTTGACCTTTGTTGTACATGTTTCAATCGACCCACATAGGGAGCCACATGATTGAAAATGCCAAAGCAACGAGACTTTCATAATTTCTTGCTAATTTGTCATACCGAGTAGCTACTGCTCGGTATTTCTTGATTTTCAGGAAGGCATTTTCCACTAAATGACGGTATCGATATAAACACCAATCAATATCGTCATTACCTTGTTTGCTATTCCCTTTTCTTGGTATTACGTGTCGAGCTTTACGGCTTTTAATCAAATCTCGTAAGGCTTGACTATCATAACCTTTATCAGCTACAACCACTTCTGCTTCAGGTGAGGATAATACCAATGATTCGGCGTAGCTAACGTCATGGCGCTGTCCCCCTGACAATTCAAAATGAACAGGAAGACCACCACTATCTACGGCTAAATGTATTTTAGTCGAGTTACCACCTCGACTTTTACCTATTGCTTGCTCGCATGGTGCTTTAACACAGGCGCCATCTTGATGGGTTTTCACAATACTTGCATCAATAAATAGCCATTGAGGGTCATTGAAGCGAGAAAGAAACTGGAAAATTTCAGTCATCACGCCTTTCTTTGACCATAGATTAAAGCGTCTGAATACCGTGTTCCAATCGCCAAATTCACGCGGTAAATCTCGCCATGGAATACCTGTTCTCATCCGGAACAAAATTCCTTCAAGCGTCATTCTATGTTCGGACTTGTTATAAATACGTCCTGTTAGATGCATGATCCTTGATAGCAATTTCCAGCTATCATCTGTTAACATTAGTCTTGGCATTTGGGGTAATTGTTTTGATTTTTGGCGAAACCATTATAACAGCCCCATTTGCTGCTTGCTTTTTATACCAAAAAGATCAACACGCTCTA
>NZ_CAWQTY010000086.1:0-882 GCF_963897815.1 Xenorhabdus sp. Sc-CR9 | reverse complement strand
CGGTCCTCGCCAACGACATTTTTTTAAAGCCTGCTCAAGCAAACTGGGGTCTGTTTCTGACGGTTTTTCTTTCCAGAGTTTGAAGTAGTAATAAACCGTGCTTTTTGGGGGAAAATCGCTGGGCAGCATATCCCACTGACAACCGCTCTTGAGCAAATATAGCAAGGCACAAAATACCTCGTAGACATCGACTTTTCTGGGGCGTGTGCGTTTCCTCTTGCTGAGCAACAGGGGTTCAATTTCCATGAACACTTCTCGACTAATGTCACTGGTATAAACTTTTCTCATTCCGCCAGTTTACATGAAAAACTATTCAGGTTTAAAAATATTCTGAATAGGTTCTTAAGAATAAGTATGGTGTGCGATTCGTGCAATGGTACTATCAGAAAGGGCCATTAGCAGCAAAAGAAATAAATAAAAGCAATGTATTAAAAGCGGTTAGCTTTATTTTTATTGTTACTCCTGCTGTTATTGTTGCTAAATTAATTATGTTTATCTCTAAATAATCTAGATACTAAAGTAATTCAAGTTAACAACCCTGCCACTCGGCGGGGTTTTCTTTTTTAAGGAACCGACAAATGACAACGCAAGTAGGTAACATTGTTTATCAAGTATCAATGGATGTAGCTCAACTTCTGACGGCGCAGCGCCAAGTAAATGACAGATTGGCTGGTTTAGAGCGTGGAATGGATAGGGCTGACATGGCTACAAGACGGCTAGAGAAATCAATGTCATCATTATCTGCAATAGCATCCCAGGGCAATCGCATCTAAAATTCATTGACAATGATTGAGTTTCATGTCGTTATGCTGCTTTTAAAGTCAACCCTTATGTCCTCTGTCAGCCCTTTGTTACAGCATTTTGCCTCACTTGAAGACCCCC
>NZ_CAWQTY010000085.1:0-884 GCF_963897815.1 Xenorhabdus sp. Sc-CR9 | reverse complement strand
TAGGGCGTGTTGACGTTTTGCGAGGGATTATTAGGCAGCATAATGATTTGGTATAATTACTTTCGCCAAAAAACAACCAGACCTCACCATCATGCCGCGAGCTATGTTAACAGATCTCCATTGGAATAAGCTATCTGCATTGATGCAACACACCGGATGGATTTATGACAAACCTGAACACCGTTTGACCTTGGAAGGCATTCTTTACCGGATGAGAACGAGCATTCCCTGGCGGGATTTGCCGCCAGAATTCGGCAATTGGAATAGCGTTTTTCAGCGTTTTAATGCGTGGTCGAAGAAAGGTGTTTTACAGCTTATTTTCAAAGGGTTATCTAAAATTACTGATACGGAATGGCTGTTTATTGATGGAACTATCGTCCGGGCTCACCAGCATAGTGCCGGTGCCGCGTCAGATGACGATGAGGCCATTGGCAAAAGCTGTGGCGGGCTTTCAACCAAGATCCATTTAGCTGTAGACAGCGGAGGTTTACCTGTTCATTTTGAGCTTTCGGGTGGGCAAGTTCACGATAGTGTCCACGCAGAAAGCCTTGTCTCTGAGTCTCCCCCATCCGAAGCGGTTATCGCTGATAAAGGGTATGATAGCCAGCGTTTCAGAATATTTATTGAACAACGCGAAGCCACTCCGGTGATCCCTTATCGTAAAAATAGTCGACAAGCAGACCAACGCATTGATAAATGTTTATACCGTTATCGTCACTTGGTAGAAAATGCGTTTGCCAGAATTAAACATTTCCGTGCAATAGCAACAAGATACGATAAACTTGAACGGAATTATGCCAGCATGGTGGCACTGGCGTTTATCATTGTCTGGTTGCCAATGTGGGTTGATTGAATTATGACCTTAAAACATCAACAGTCCCTAT
>NZ_CAWQTY010000084.1:0-902 GCF_963897815.1 Xenorhabdus sp. Sc-CR9 | reverse complement strand
GGCAGTTTGCGCCTGTTCAATATTCGCCGGGTAAGCATCCGTGTGAAAAGCCCCTGGATCTGATGACGCACATTATCCAGTCCAGCAGTAAACAAGGGGATATGGTAGCCGATTTCTTTATGGGTTCCGGGGCGACACTGAAAGCGGCCTTGAAGTTAAATCGCCGTGTGTTAGGGGTTGAACTGGAAGAGGCACGGTTTAAGCAGACTGAGCAGGAGATAAACGAAATGCTACCTGCAGTAGTCAAACCTGAGTTTACAACTCAATTCGATCATGGTCGGTCAATATCCATATCTACGTTAAATCAATAGGTTAAATGTGATTTTGGGTGATATGGTCAACACCCCGATCCCTATGGATAACTCAACCTGTTGGTGAGACCAACTAGTTCAAATTCAAGGCTGCGCGAAGGTGTGGCCTTTTTCTATACTGGAACTTTGGCGTAGAGGGTTCGCGCGGATGCCTGAAGAGCATCAGGACTCGGTTCGATTCCGAGAGGTTCCACCACATTATCGAAGGTCGCTGAGGCGGCCTTTTTCGTATCTGCAATCTAACCATTTGAAAGTCATCCGATATGGGAAATCCCATAACGGCAACCTATTAACTCAACTCACAGGGGCGATCATAACTCACCCCACGGACGCCCATTGTCTTAATGGGGTGGAATATGAAAATGAAAGAAAATCCTGATTTGTGGGCCGACCTATTGGAAGGCCTAAAAAACTCATGGCCACAAATATCCGGCTCCGCTTTAGCCATCGTGATTTGTTACGGACGTCTGGTGTATGACGGTGTAGACCGTAAAAACAAATGGATAGAAGGTGTCCTGTGTGGGGCGCTGTCTTGGGGTATTTCGAGTGGGCTGGAACTGTTTGGTATCCCCAGCAGTGCAGCGCCCTTCG
>NZ_CAWQTY010000083.1:0-916 GCF_963897815.1 Xenorhabdus sp. Sc-CR9 | reverse complement strand
TGTCTAAAGAAAAGTTTGAACGTTCAAAACCGCACGTTAACGTTGGTACTATCGGCCACGTTGACCACGGTAAAACTACCCTGACTGCTGCAATCACCACCGTTTTGGCAAAAACCTACGGCGGTAGCGCTCGTGCATTCGACCAGATCGATAACGCACCAGAAGAAAAAGCGCGTGGTATCACCATCTCTACTTCTCACGTAGAATACGATACCCCTACTCGCCACTACGCACACGTTGACTGCCCAGGCCACGCCGACTATGTGAAAAATATGATCACCGGTGCTGCGCAGATGGACGGCGCGATCCTGGTCGTTGCTGCAACTGATGGCCCAATGCCACAGACTCGTGAGCACATCCTGCTGGGTCGTCAGGTAGGCGTTCCTTACATCATCGTGTTCCTGAACAAGTGTGACATGGTTGATGACGAAGAGCTGCTGGAACTGGTAGAAATGGAAGTCCGTGAGCTGCTGTCTCAGTACGATTTCCCAGGCGACGACACACCAATCATCCGTGGTTCTGCTCTGAAAGCGCTGGAAGGCGAAGCCGAGTGGGAAGCGAAAATCATTGAACTGGCAGAAGCCCTGGATTCTTATATTCCAGAGCCAGAGCGTGACATTGACAAGCCATTCCTGCTGCCAATCGAAGACGTCTTCTCCATCTCCGGCCGCGGTACAGTAGTTACCGGCCGTGTTGAGCGTGGTATCGTTAAAGTGGGTGACGAAGTTGAAATCGTTGGTATCAAAGATACCACTAAAACAACTTGTACCGGCGTTGAAATGTTCCGTAAACTGCTGGACGAAGGCCGTGCAGGTGAGAACGTAGGTGTTCTGCTGCGTGGGACTAAGCGTGACGAAATCGAACGTGGTCAAGTATTGGCTAAACCAGGTTCAATCAAGCCACACACAACTTTCGA
>NZ_CAWQTY010000082.1:0-980 GCF_963897815.1 Xenorhabdus sp. Sc-CR9 | reverse complement strand
AACCTCAGCTTCGTTTAAGAATAGCGATATCATTATTCCGTAAATTCAAACTCGGTTTTTTAGGTTGGAATGTATACGCAATGAGGCCTGCGGCGATTTCCAGTAGAAAACCGAGTTGACTGCGATGTCTTGAATGCTCGATCTGAGAAATATTTTTGAGCTGATCAATGACCGTTTCTATCAAAAATCGCCTTCTTAACATTAGCCTATCCCAGAGCGATAACGCTTTGGCTTTCATATTGCGACGAACATTCGTGATTAACGTAACGCCTTCAGCTTCCAATTCATCGCATAAAGCCTGTGATAAATACCCTTTATCGCCATATAAACATCCCGTTAGCCCTTTTGCCAAGGCTTTGACAGGGTGACGATCATCTTGGTTTCCAGCAGTTAATTTCACAGCCAAAAGTTCCCCGCAATCATTGATAACCAGATGAAGTTTAAAGCCATAAAACCAGCCTGTACGGGTTTTGCCTCGTTGCGCCATGCCTTCAAATACCCGATGACGGGGAATACGTAGGTTATGACAAACGGCAATTTTGGTGGAATCAATAAAAGCAATTCCTTGGGTTGTCGCCTTACGTGACGACAGAAAAGCGCATAAAGGGATCAGTGCCCTTTTCTTCAGGGTGAGCATGCGGGTATAGCTGACTAATCCGGGAAAATCGGTGGTAAGATATTGTTTTACATGTTCAATATAAAACGTTTTGAAATCGCGATAATGGCTCATATGGAATAAAATGAGGATCATCATGACTTCGCTGAGAGAAAGGGACGCTTCGCGATTCCGTTTACGTAATCCATTTTCAATGAGCTGTTGATGCCAGAGAGGGATAAATTTTTGGCAAAAGTCATCGACGCAGCAGTAAAGTTCTTCTAAATTATACATGCCTGAGGATCTCCACGATTTTGTTTTCTTTAGCAAAAACTTTGATCGTGCCTCAGGCACTTTAGTTCCCTTCTTAAGCGAAGCTCAGGTT
>NZ_CAWQTY010000081.1:0-1014 GCF_963897815.1 Xenorhabdus sp. Sc-CR9 | reverse complement strand
TAAGTTAATCAGATAAATTATCTGCATTACTGTGATAATCGATAACACGATAACCTGACTTTCTGCCTGTTCTTATGAAATCGAAGATAATACTTTCTGAGCCTGAACGAATAACATTGCAACAACTCGCTTTAAATCACCCACACCGGGACATTCGTACGCGAGGAACGGGTTTGCTCATGCTTGCCAGAGGGATCAAGCCGTCCCAGATCACCGCTGAAATAGGATGCAGTCTCCGGGTTATCTATAATTGGGTTCACATGTGGCACAATTCAGGGATAGCGGGATTATTAGGCGGTCATGCCGGAGGCCGGTATCTCGCCATGACGCCTGAAATGATTGCCACTGCGCTCGAAGCCGCCAGCGCAGAGTCCCTGACGCTAGCCCGGATAGCACAGTGCGTCGAGGCCAGGCATGGTTCCCTGCCCTGTACGCTTGAAACGCTGGCGAATACCCTGAAAAAGCAGGGACTCACCTATAAACGAACCCGCCTGTCGCTTAAAAAAAGCGCAATGAAACGGAGTTTGCTAAAAAATCTGCCTTGCTGAATAAAATTAAGGCCGGAGCACGGTTAGGGCATTACCGTCTGGTCTATTTTGATGAGGCGGGTTTTGCCGCGTCTCCGCCAGTACAATATGGATGGAGTCCACGGGGTAAGCCTCATGAAACTGAGCCTCAAGAGCATGACAGACGGTCAGTTCTGGGGGCGTTAAATTACACGGATAATACGCTGTTTTACCAGACAACGTCAGGCAGTATCACGCGAGATGACGTGATTGATTTTTTAGAGCAGCTCGCCAAACAAGGGGACAACCGCCTGACATTTTTAGTCTTGGATAATGCGCGTATCCACCATGGGATCGAGGAAAAAATCAGAAATGGCTGGTTACGAGAACACAACATGCTTTTACTCTATCTTCCCGCTTACAGCCCAGAGCTGAATCTGATTGAAATCGTCTGGAAACAGGCCAAATACCGCTGGCGACGTTTTATCACTTGGACTCAGGATACCAT
>NZ_CAWQTY010000080.1:0-1061 GCF_963897815.1 Xenorhabdus sp. Sc-CR9 | reverse complement strand
AAGTAAATTCCAGACATGTTCGGAAATATCGTGGCGGCGGTATGCAGGCGTGCTCATGGTTAGTTCACTCTGTTTATGGAATGCAAATCTTATTATCGCACAAAATAATTTATGACGACATTATCTAGCATCCTAATATTGGTCCCCGTTATAAGAGTTAGAGTTATAAGCCGGAGTTACCGAAATTTATTTTAGTTTTCATAAGCCATTTTATTGCGTACCAACGTCCGGTAAACCGTGGGCCTCGATACCGAAAAAAGCTCGGCCAAATCACTGATCGAATACTGCCCGGTGCCGTGCATCCGGCACAATTCTTTCTGTTGCTTATTGGAGAGTTTAGGCTGTTTCCCACGTAACTTTCCTTTTTCCCGGGCAATCGCCATAACGGAACAGTAAACACTGTTAAGCGGTCATTTTAAATAGCTAAAAATCAGGTGGCCAACTTACATTGTTATTTTCAGAAGGCGACTGCACCAATTAATAGGACTTAAAGTTAAGTGTGCATATGACTTCTGATAAAATAATTTCAGAAGTCGGCTGCACTAAACGTGATTATGCTCAGTACTCGTATGCACCAAAGAATGTAATTTTCAAAAGACGACTTCACGGAATTTTAAGAGCGTAAAATGGATTGAGGGATATAAATTTGTTTCACTCTAGCTCAGTATTTGCAGCTCTTACTCTCAGAATCGTTTGCCTTGTTGTCTTAAATTCACGAGCAATTGCACTAACGCTATTTCCTGTTCTCAAACGTTCGAGCACTAATTTTTGCTGCTCTTTATTCAGTACAGGGGGACGACCTAAGCGTTTTCCTGCGGCTTTAGTCCGCATGATACCTGAATGAGTGCGCTCAATGAGTAGGTCACGTTCAAATTCAGCCACCGCAGCAATAACCTGCATTGTCATTTTTCCTGCTGAACTTGTCAGATCAATCCAGGGCAATCGCATCTAAAATTCATTGACAATGATTGAGTTTCATGTCGTTATGCTGCTTTTAAAGTCAACCCTTATGTCCTCTGTCAGCCCTTTGTTACAGCATTTTGCCTCACTTGAAGACCCCC
>NZ_CAWQTY010000079.1:0-1083 GCF_963897815.1 Xenorhabdus sp. Sc-CR9 | reverse complement strand
CTTGGATTCGCATCATAAGTGCAATTTCTAAGAAAGGCGGTCAGTTGCTATAGTAGGCATCTTTCTCGCCAAAGGAAAATGCACTATGGCCTATACACAACTGACCGAAACAGAAAGATATCAGATTTTCAGCTTAAAAGAAGCCGGTTTTACACAACGTTTTATTGCCATGTCGCTCAATCGAGACCCATCAACAGTTAGCCGGGAATTGAAAAGAAATCGTGAGGCGCAGAAATATTGTCCTAAACAAGCTCATTGTAAAGCGTTAGAACGCCGCCATTCTGCCGAAAAAGCAGCAAAAGTCACACCAGAGATAACAAAATGGATTAAACAGTTAATTTGGCAAGATTTAAGTCCTGAACAAACCGTCGGTTATCTCAAACGGGAACAGAAAATATCTTTGCATCACGAAACGGTTTATAGATTGATTTATAAAGATAAAATTAATGGTGGTGATTTATGGCAACCTCTCAGAATTGCGAAAAAACCGTATCGTAAACGCTATGGAAGTTATGAACGCAGAGGAAAAATTAAAAACAGAGTGAGTATTGATAAGCGTCCCAAAATTGTTGATAAAAAGCAGCGTATTGGTGATTGGGAAGGGGATACTATCGTGGGCAAAGATCATAAAAGTGCATTATTAACATTGGTTGAACGAAAATCGTTATTTACTGTCATAATTAAACTTGAAAATAAAACAGCAGAAGGGGTCGCAAAAGCGGCAACGAGACATTTATCACTGATAAAACATAAAATTAAAACAATGACCTTTGATAACGGCCTCGAATTTGCCGAACACGAACTTATCAGTAAAAACTTAGAGACAAAAATTTACTTTACTCATCCGTACTCCCCCTGGGAAAGAGGGATAAATGAGAACACGAATGGATTAATCCGAGATTACTTCCCAAAAGGAACTGATTTTAATCAGGTATCAGAGCGGGAGATTAACCTTGTGGCAAACCGATTAAATAATCGTCCTCGTAAAACACGAGATTACAAAACACCGAATGAGTTATTTAAAGGTATCCCCACTCATTTACTTCGTTCATTACGATGTTGCGCTTAATATGTGAATCCAAG
>NZ_CAWQTY010000078.1:0-1134 GCF_963897815.1 Xenorhabdus sp. Sc-CR9 | reverse complement strand
GCCAGTAGAGCCGGAGCCAACGGAGCGAGAACCCGTGTCAGAACAGCAAAAACCCGATGACCCATTACAGCCGTGGGCTGAGCTGCGTGACGGTGGCGTCTACTGGATTACCCCCAAATTAGACCGTAGCGGCGCAATCAGTTATAGCGATGCTTGGCTATGTTCTCCGATGTCTGTCCTGGGCATCGGGTACGACGATTACGAAGAATACATAATTATGCGCTGGAAGCCTGCCAGTGGCGGGGCTACACGCACAGACGCTATCCCCATGTCGATTATAGGCGAACGTGAAGGATGGAGACGCATCAAGGCGGGAGGAATGAAAGTCACCACTAAAAACGGCCTCAGAGCGAATCTGGCGGACTGGTGGCAATGTACCCCAACCAAAGAACGCTGGCGCGTGTCCGATAAAACAGGTTGGCAGTATGGGGCGTATATTTTGCCCTCCGGCGAGGTTATCGGTACGCCAGACGTGCCTGTTATTTTTGGTGGTCGGTCAGCAGCAGCCAAAGGCTATAAGGTGACAGGAACATCTAAAAGTTGGCGTGACACCGTAGCACGTCTGGCGAACGGCAACCCGTCCATGATGACCGCTATTGCTGCGTCACTGGCAGCGCCTGTTATCGGTCTGGTTAACGCGAGTGGGTTCGGGGTGCATTTCTACGAACCGTCTACGGCAGGGAAAACGACCACACAGAGCGTTGCCAGCAGCCTGTACGGTGAGCCAGAGGCTCTTAAGCTCACGTGGTACGGTACGCAACTTGGCTTACTGAACGAGGCAGCCGCACACAATGACGGCCTCATGCCACTGGACGAGATAGGCCAGAACAGCGACCGCCGAGGCGTGGCTAACTCAGCCTACGCGCTCTTTAACGGACTGGGCAAACTCCAAGGCGCGAAGGACGGCGGCAACCGTGAAATCATCCGGTTTAAAACACTGGTTATCAGTACGGGCGAAATCGACTTAGACAGTTACGTCAGGGAAGAAGGGAAAAGACTTAAGGCAGGGCAATTGGTCAGACTGCTAAACATCCCCATGACACGCGCACGGACGTTCCACGAGCACGCAGACGGACAATCTCACGCTAAAGCCATAGAAGCGGCGTTTAACGCCCACCACGGCGCAGCAGGGCG
>NZ_CAWQTY010000077.1:0-73096 GCF_963897815.1 Xenorhabdus sp. Sc-CR9 | reverse complement strand
GGCTCTTGTGGCTTGTATGCGCAAACTGCTGACCATCTTAAATGCGATGATTAGAAAAGATGAAGAATGGAATGATTCGTATCATCAGATAACGCCATAAAAATCGTGTTCAAGACAGTTGCTTCTGAGGCCAAAAGCACAGCCTTGATGCGGTCACGCACACGTCCGTCACGGGTCGTATCATGCATCAATTCGAGGGCTTTCTTTTGGTCATTTGTCAGATTAATTTTCATGGGCGAAATCATGTTCTGGATCGAGTTAAAAATCAAGCATCTTCAATTACGATTGGTATAGTACATGATTGAATACATTCGGCCACTGCTTCAGCAGGCCAGATAGTGCCGTCTATGAGAAGCCCTTCTGGGTGGAAAGTGCCGTCTTCTCTGGTTGGGGCTGGCAGCAGGCCATGACAGGCAACTGTAAACTCGTTGATAGTTCTACCATTGTGATAAGTTGATGTAATGTACATATGTGCATCCGGATATATACCTATCAGCTGAACTTGTGGCATAATTAAGCTCCCGCGTTCAAACCATATAAAACCTGCCAAGAAAGCGTGTTCACATTACTACAATTTTTGCCCGGCCATAAGTCTCAATATCTTGCCAGCCTTCGGCACCCGCCATAATGGCATTGACAACAAGGAGAATCACATCAATCAGATCGTACTGACGATTAATATCAGAGCGTGTTTCTTTAACAACGGATAAATGTTTAATCAGGGTCATATGCAAGCGAGTAGAAGAGAAATAAGGCTAATTAGATCATGCTATTATTTTTCATTCAATAGGTGTTAAAAAGTATGCTCGCGCCCTGGCATTTCGGCCGGGTATTGGCGAATCTATTTGTTCCAGAGTGCCGGTATTTACCCCCAGTGAACGAGTGACTCGACAATCCGCTGCTGATGGAGGAACGGCTTCCAGCTTAAATTCAGCAGAATAGTAGCGTTTAATAAGTTTTAGTTTCATCGTCATACCTCATGGTGATAGTAATAAGCTTAACAGGCTTTTAAGGTCTCCGAATTTAATATACCCTATATGGACGCACCCGGTTGTGCAAACATTGAATTGATACGGTTTGCGACCATATATCCGGCGTCATTGTGGGCTCAATCACCCGCGCCATGATGTTATCCGAACCCTGTTTCCTTATCACTACATAGGTATGTTGCTACCAGGGTATAAGGTACGTTGTTCCACCATGAGTTGTCGGGCGCTGCGTAGTGCTTTGATATCCTGTTGTTCAATGGTTTTGACCGGAACAAAGTGGATCCCTGGACGACAGGCCGTTTCACAGATAGCCAACGCATCATTGGCATCATTTTTCTGATTCTTACAGAGTGCCTTGACATGCTGAGTCGGGATAAGTCTGATTTCATAGCCCATGGTTTGTAGAGTTCTTCCCCAGTAATGTGCACCCTGGCAAGCTTCCATCGCAATGAGTGTACGAGATGAAGGCTAAATTTTTACGATGATGATTTGGTGGAGTTTTGAAAAACTCCTTATAACGCAGTGCATTAACAAATGAGGCGGCCTCATGTTGATTTGAACATCCTCGAAGTCGCCTACATAATTTAAATTACCTGTGATAATTTTCAGAGCAAAGCACACATCCATGCTGGAGCCCACCAATTGTCTTCGGAGCACTTGCCTACACAAGCCCACCACTCTGCATCCGTTTGAAAAGGATCACAAATAAGAGCAGTTGCTTGAACAGGAACAAGTAGAAAATAAGATGCACATAATGCGCCAAGCATGTATTTTTTCATCTTCTTCATCCTCTGTTATTACGAACATTATTTTCCATAATAGTAGAAAACCAACTCAATGCATTGATTTTAAAGGAATATTAACATTTATGTTACTAGATAAATAAACATTTATGCCTTTGTCAGTCACGGAAAATAACTTCAAAAATAAATAATATAAAATAACAATTATTTCAATAGTTACTTTTATTATAAAAAGCAATAACTGGTTAGTTACTTATGAATTTTAAGACACAACTCAGCGGCGAAGACAGAATCTACTACCTGACACCTTATAAGCTACCACTGAAAACTTTCACTATTGGCTAAAAATTGACAAAAAAATCTATGACCTGACTGTAGCCCAGCAAGGCAGAAGCGGACTATGTCCCCCCAAGCAAAAAGCAGTAAAAGTAGCTGCTATTAATACAGTTCAAAGCTGCTTGGATCTTTGTTTGGCATATACATATTCCACCCCATTTAGACAATAGGCGTCCGTGGGGTGAGATATCGTTATCATTTGTTTGTATTTCAGCTTGTTGTTTAAGCTTACCTTATGAATGTAAAAACGCCCTGTCAGCTTAACCAGACAGGGCGTTTGTTAATTTTAATCAGAAAATGATTATTTATTCGGGCGCATTGCCGGGAACAGGATAACGTCACGGATAGTGTGGCTGTTAGTGAACAGCATTACCATACGGTCGATACCAATACCTAAGCCTGCTGTTGGTGGCAAGCCGTGTTCCAATGCAGTAATGTAATCTTCGTCGTAGAACATTGCTTCGTCGTCGCCTTCGTCTTTTTGACGAACTTGCTCCGCAAAACGTTCAGCCTGATCTTCTGCGTCGTTCAGCTCTGAGAAACCGTTACCAATTTCACGGCCCCCAATGAAGAACTCAAAACGATCAGTAATGAATGGGTTGTCGTCGTTACGGCGTGCCAGAGGAGAAACTTCTGCCGGATATTCTGTTATGAATGTCGGCTGTATCAGATGGCTTTCTGCGGTTTCTTCAAAGATCTCACACTGAACACGGCCCAAGCCCCAACCTTTTTCAACTTCAATACCCAGAGATTCAGCGATAACAACTGCTTTATCCATATCATCCAGATCCGCCATATTGGTTTCTGGGCGATATTTACAGATTGCTTCTTTCATGGTCATTTTGGTGAAAGGTTTACCAAAATCAAACTCTTGTTCACCGTATTGCACTAATGTTGTTCCCAGAACTTCCTGAGTTAAAGTGCGGAACAAATCTTCGGTCAGTATAATCAGATCTTGGTAATCTGCGTAAGCCATATAGAGTTCCATCATGGTGAACTCTGGGTTATGGCGTGGTGAAACACCTTCGTTACGGAAATTGCGGTTAATTTCGAAAACACGTTCAAAACCACCCACTACCAGACGTTTCAAATACAGCTCCGGTGCAATGCGCAGATACATATCGATATCCAGCGCATTGTGATGCGTGATAAATGGACGTGCACTTGCACCACCAGGGATCGCCTGCATCATTGGGGTTTCAACTTCCATGAAATCTTTTTTGGCCATGAAGTTACGTAATGCAGACATCACACGGGAACGGATCTGAAATGTCTTGCGTGATTCATCATTCGAGATCAAGTCCAGATAACGCTGGCGATAGCGGGTTTCTTGATCCGCCAGACCGTGGAATTTATCCGGCAGTGGACGCAGTGCTTTAGTCAGCAAACGCAGTTCAGTACAGTGAATCGAAAGTTCACCCGTTTGAGTTTTGAACAGTTTTCCACGTGCACCTAAAATATCACCCAAATCCCATTTCTTGAACTGAGTGTTGTAAAGGCCTTCTGGCAGGTCATCACGGGAAACGTAGATCTGGATTCGACCACCCACGTCTTGCAAAGTTGCAAAGGATGCTTTGCCCATGATACGACGAGTCATCATACGACCCGCAACGGTTACTTCAATGCCCAGCTCTTCCAACTCTTCCTTGGTCTTGTCATCGTATTTTGTATGCAGATCTTCGGAAATATTTTCACGACGAAAATCATTTGGGAAGGCAATGCCGTCGCTACGCAAAGTAGCCAGTTTTTCACGGCGAGTTTTCAGTTCGTTATTTAAGTCAGGAGCCTGTTCTGCTCCCTGCTGTTGTTGTGACATTTTAGTTCCTCATAGACCAGCTTTTAAGCTTGCTTCAATGAATTTGTCCAAATCACCATCCAGCACAGATTGCGTATTGCGGGTTTCAACACCAGTACGCAGGTCTTTAATGCGGGAATCGTCCAGAACGTAAGAGCGGATTTGGCTACCCCAACCAATATCCGATTTATTCTCTTCCATTGCTTGTTTATCAGCATTTTTCTTCTGCATTTCCAGTTCATACAGTTTTGCTTTCAACTGCTTCATTGCCTGGTCTTTGTTTTTATGCTGAGAACGGTCATTCTGACATTGAGTTACGATGCCAGTCGGTACGTGGGTGATACGTACCGCAGATTCGGTTTTGTTGACGTGCTGACCACCAGCACCAGAGGCGCGGTATACATCAATACGTAAATCAGCGGGGTTGATTTCGATATCAATATCATCATCCACTTCAGGGTAGATAAAAGCTGAACTGAACGATGTATGACGGCGACCGCCTGAGTCAAACGGGCTTTTACGTACTAAGCGATGAACACCCGTTTCGGTACGCAACCAACCGTACGCATATTCACCTATGATCTTGATGGTTGACGATTTCAGCCCAGCAACATCACCATCAGATTCTTCTATGATTTCAGTCTTGAAGCCCTTGGATTCCGCCCAGCGCAGATACATACGCATCAACATGCTGGCCCAGTCCTGTGCTTCTGTACCGCCAGAGCCTGCCTGAAGATCAAGATAACAATTCGCGCTATCATATTCACCAGAAAACATACGACGGAATTCTAGTTGACCAAGTTTTTCTTCTAGCTGCTCCAGTTCATCAACTGCTTCATTGAAAGTTTCTTCGTCATCCGCTTCAACTGCCAGTTCCAGCAGACCATTCACGTCTTCCAATCCCTGAACAAGCTGGTCAATCGTTTCTACGATACCTTCCAGTGATGAACGCTCTTTGCCCAATGCTTGTGCCCGTTCCGGCTCATTCCAGACATCAGGCTGTTCCAGTTCAGCATTAACTTCTTCTAAGCGTTCTTTCTTGGCATCATAGTCAAAGATACCCCCTCAGAACTGCTGTCCGCTCAGACAGGTTCTGAATGTGATTTTTTACCGGATTAATTTCAAACATATTTCGTGTCTTATACGTTGTGTATTATGAGTAAATGATGGCCGCATAGATCTTTTCGAACCGCGTATTGTAACGGATCTGCCAAAGGGTTTATAGCATTTCTGAGATTTGCTACACAATCAAACAGCCAAAGGCCAAATGTGCTGGATCAGAAGCTGGACATCACGATTACCGCGAAACTCGTTAATATCCAATTTATAGGCCAATTCTACTGTTTTGATGCTATTATCCGGCCAGATATTAGCATCAATATTAAATGCGATACCATCTAACATTGGCCCACCATTTAATGGCTCAAGCATCACTTTGAGATGTTTTTCTCCAACGATGCGTTGTTGCAGGAGTTTAAATTTGCCGTCAAAAATCGGTTCTGCAAATGCTTGCCCCCAAGGGCCTCCATCACGCAGGATTTCAGCAATTTCTAGCGATAATTCCCCTAATGCCAATTCACCGTCGCTCCAGACCACACCTTCAAGTTGTGCAATATCAAGCCAATCCGCCACCAGCCCGGAAAAATAACGCTGAAATAGGTCAAATTTATCTTCTTCAATCGATAACCCTGCCGCCATAGCATGGCCACCAAATTTCAGTATCAATCCCGGATGCAAAGTATCAAGACGCTCAAGCGCATCTCGCATATGCAAGCCACTCACGGAACGACCAGAGCCTTTTAATGTCCCGTCTCCAGCAGGAGCAAAGGCAATGACTGGGCGGTGGAAGCGTTCTTTAATGCGCGAGGCTAAAATCCCCACTACGCCCTGGTGCCATTCTGGATGGTAAATCGCCAGGCCATATGGTAATTGGGTATGGGTTCGCTCGATTTTATCGCAAATTTGCAAGGCTTCTTGCTGCATGCCCTGTTCAATTTCCCGACGAGTTTGGTTCAAACCATCCAGCTCACAGGCAATCTGACGGGCTTGCAGCATATCGTCTGTCAACAATAATGCCACGCCGACAGACATATCATCCAGACGCCCCGCAGCGTTTAACCGTGGTCCCAATGCAAAACCTAAATCACTGGCAACCAATTTAGTCGGTTCCCGTTTGGAAACCTCGAGCAGCGCCCGTATTCCCGCACAGCAACGCCCTGCCCGAATACGGTTTAATCCTTGATATACAAAGATGCGATTATTGGTATCAAGGGGAACCACATCAGCTACGGTACCCAATGCGACTAAATCCAGCAATTCCGCCAGATTGGGCAATGGAAGACCTCGTTGTTCAAACCAAGCCAATTTACGCAATTCCGCCCTGAGCGCGGACATCAAGTAAAATGCAACGCCAACACCCGCCAACGCCTTGGAAGGAAAAGAGCAATCAACTAAATTGGGATTGATGATAGCGTCTGCGGCTGGCAATGTTTCACCTGGTAAATGGTGGTCAGTGACAATGACTTTGATGTCGTGTTGATGTGCCGCAGCCACGCCATCATGGGAGGAGATTCCATTATCCACGGTGATAATCAGATCAGTGCCTTTTTTGATGACTTCATCGACAACCTGAACGCTTAACCCATAACCGTCATCAAAACGATTCGGAACAAGATAATCAAGATTACGATATCCCATTGTCCGCAAAGCACGAATGCATAATGCGGTACTGGTCGCGCCATCCGCATCAAAGTCACCGACAATGACAATGCGCCAATGTTCATGCAATGCGGTTATAAGCAATGAAACAGCTTGTTCAATGCCATTAAGGGACTGGTAATTGAGTAACCCCTTTGCACCTCGTTCTAACTCATCAGCCTGACATATACCACGCGTGACGTATAAGCGGCGCAATAATGGATGAATAGTGCTGGGAAGATGGTCGGAATCCGCCACCAATCGGCGACGGAGTTGTGTTTCTCTATTCACTGGTTTTTATTCTGCTTACTTTTATGCACTGAAATGAAAGGAATTATCGGTTATTCACCATGTTTTTCCAGCATTGCCAACAAATCTTTTGACGGCAGATAACCACCGATTACACTGCCATCATTGAGAACAATCGCAGGTGTGCCCTGAACACCAAATTGCAAGCCTAACTGATATTGTTTCGCTATATCAATTTTGCATTCTTTGATAGGAGAAACCTTTTCACCTTTGAAAACAGCATTCAGTGACTTGTTTGGTGTCGCACTGCACCAAATGGATTGCATGTCTTTGGCTGATTGGTGTTGTAAGCCATGACGAGGATACGCCAGATAACGGACAGTGATCCCCATGTCGTTATATTCCTGCATATTTTCATGCAATTTTCGGCAATAACCACAGGTAATATCAGTAAAAACAGTCACAACATGTTTTTCTTTCGGTGCTTTGTAAATGATCATTTGATTTTTCAGGGCATCCAGCTTTTTAACCAAAATCTGATTACTGACATTTTTCGGTGTATTTCCACTAATATCATAAAGTGGTCCTTGCAGCAGATACTTACCATCATTAGACATATAAATAATGCCATGCTCAGTTAAAATTGTACTGATGTCAGAAAGTTGTGATGGTGTGATACTTTCTGCTTTTAGTCCCATTTTGGACAGTGATTTGTTGATGGCGCTTTCATCAGCAAAAGCATTAGTGGCAAAAGCAGTCAATAGTAAGGAAAGGCAAAATGCAATTTTATTCATTAGTTGTTCCTTTATTTCCATCTTTCTTCGCAGTTACCCGCGAGGATGATGTTGTTGATGCAGCATCTTAAGACGTTCAGTCGCTACATGAGTATAAATCTGAGTAGTGGAAAGGTCGCTATGACCCAATAACATTTGCACAACACGTAAGTCAGCACCATGATTAAGTAAATGTGTCGCAAAAGCATGGCGCAGAACATGAGGTGATAAACGTTCAGCATCGATTCCTGCCAATATGGCATAGTGTTTTATCCGATGCCAGAAAGTCTGGCGTGTCATCTGAGTTCCCCGTTTGCTGGGAAAAAAAACATCGGATACGGAGCCATTCAATAACCACGAGCGCCCATATTCCAGATATTTTTCCAGCCAGTAAACGGCCTCTTCTCCTAAAGGTACTAATCTTTCCTTATTTCCCTTACCTATTACCCTGACAACACCCTGACGCAAGTTCACATCTGATAATGTCAGGCCAACCAGCTCTGAGACTCGCAATCCACAAGCATAAAGCACTTCAAACATCGCTTTATCCCGCAGTTCAATCGGTTGGTCAGTCAAAGGGGTGTTGAGCAAATCCTCAACTTGTTTTTCGCTTAAGTCTTTGGGGAGTCGTTTAGGCAATTTAGGCGCAGATAATAACGCAGTTGGATCATCTTCCCGTATCTTTTCCCGATAAAGATACTGGAACAACCGCCGCATTGCACTCAACAATCGCGCTGAACTACTTGCTTTATAGCCGCCATCTACCCGTTCAGCCAAAAATGCTTGTAGTTCTATAGACTGAACAGAAAACACATCATGACCATAATTCACCAACCAGTTATTCAAGGCTTGTAAATCGAGCCGATAAGAAGCTAAGGTATTTTCAGCCAGATCTTTTTCCAGCCAAATGGTATCCAGAAATTGTTCTATCAGGGGATTTGCCAATGGGTGCTGTTCCAATGAATGATTTTCCAATATGTGGTTTTCTGACAGGGAATTTTCTGATAGATCATTTTCTGATATATGGTGTTTTTGTGGCACAACCCCTCCTTTTCTGTCTGCGCCTTCCGATCGGCTATTATGCCTGAAAAAGCGATTATTCTGTTACAATACAGCCACTGATATTCGACACTCCTGATGAATAATGATGAAAATTGGTCTCTTTTACGGCTCCAGTACATGCTATACAGAGATGGTAGCAGAAAAAATACGCGATATACTCGGTGAAGATCTGATCGACTTACATAATGTCAAAGATTGTGATCCTCAATTGATGGAAGAATATTCTGTCCTGATCCTCGGTATTCCCACTTGGGATTTTGGAGAGTTGCAGGAAGATTGGCTGGCCATTTGGGATCAACTTCCATCACTGAATTTGACAGGGAAAATTGTTGCCATGTATGGCATGGGCGATCAAATTGATTACAGCGAATGGTTTCTGGATGCCCTGGGAATGCTGTATCACCTTTTACTTCCTACAGGCGTACAGTTTATCGGCTTCTGGCCGATTGAAGGTTATGAATTCACCAGTCCAAAGCCACTGACCGAAGATGGCAAACAGTTTGTCGGCCTTGCTCTGGATGATGTGAACCAGTTTGAAGAGACTGATGAGCGTTTGAATCAATGGTGTATGCAGATATTGGCAGAGATGGAAGCACTATTTTAACATCACTTAAGCTTTTTTAAGCGTTCAGCACGAGCCTGAAAGTCTAATCCAGATAAAGCAGCCAGAAAGGCTGCTTTATCTGGTTACTTATCTGGTTACTTGCAATCGGCAGAAATTTTAATAAGTGCGGCTTTATGAACTACGTCATTTTCAGAAGCAAACACAGCAATACCTCTGACGGACTTGCCCGCTTTCAGCGTGCCCTGATTCAGGTCTTCATCAACCGTATCCAGCCTAAATTCTTTTTTGTCAGGAGAGTAAGCTTTCAGACAAAGCTTGGACAAATCAATATCCTTATCGGATAAGTTCGCTACTACAACTTCAAAGGATTTAGTGTAAGCATTTTTGCCACCCACTGATATAGAGCCGTTAGATTTCTCCGTAGAATAAACCGCAACCCTATCAAGAGTAGAAGCGTTTGCAACAAAGCAAAAGCCAGCCAAAGCAATTGATGCAACAAATGTGGAAACCTTCATATAAGTCCCTTCTTTAAAGGTTGAAATCATCGTAGTAACTGTACGTATGCAAGATACAGTCTCAATTATCATACTACCTTTAAGTAACTAATCCATTAGTAAAGTGATATATCAATATTATTGCAGGATTGAGGGGCATTTTAAAATTGCAATAATACAAACAATTCAAATTCTTAGCACTTATACCCGTCGTCTTTCAAGTTGCAGCTTTGTTGGCTGCGCTCACTCACCCCAGTCACATAGTTAGCTATGCTCCTGGGGGTTCATTCCCTTGCCGTCGTGCTGCATCTTGAAATCCATTGGGTATATAACATCCTGAAAAACGGCTCAAAAAAGAAAAAATCTTGGGGAAGTATTTTCTAAAAACCCTGATTGATTTAAAGTTAATTATTATTGAACTAATTTTCTTCATCAAACGTCAACACGCTCTAATGATAAATTACCAAGTTATTATTAGAAACATATTATTCACAAATATATTGGCATTAATTTACAAATAATAAATATATAAGGAAATGTAAATCCTATTTACAAAATTAATTCACTACCATAAGAAATTGAGGAATATGTGCTAATGCTTAAATTATTTATCAATTAAAACCAACAACAATTTTAAAAAAATTTAACAACATATATGCCAACATATTTGTTAGAAATTCCATACAATATGGATGGGAAAAATTTAATATCAAAATCACATCACGTAATTTTATCTTTTTTGCTTTCTTTTTCATTATCATTAGAGAGATCACCAAAACAAAATATATAGAGCTAATGCGGTTTCATTCGCTACAGTTGTCTCTAAAAGAGTCCTGATAAACTGGCACAGGCTACAGAGATTTAATTAAAATCGAATCACTAATGTCTATAATATAATCAAAATTAAGTCATTTAGCAGTGCTTGACATCATAAAAGTGCTATGTTATCTATATATCTAACAGTCACATGAACAAATATTTTTATATTTAGTCATAATCATAGAAAATGATTATATAGCTACTTATTATTAGGATATTAGCACCTCAATTTTCCGGGGTGTTTATAAGGATATTATCCAGAGTAAATAAACTTGATAATTTAATTAAAGCAGTTAAGAAACCGTCACAGCGGAAATCAACGCTGCAATTTATATTAGTAGTCATTTCAATAAACGCCAACATAATGGGAAAGTACAATGGTTGAAAATACAGTGGTTGAAAATACAATGGTTATTAAACCCGTAACAACTCCGAGTGTAATACAATTAACGCCTGATGATAGAGGTGAATATCAACCCGTTGAAAAGCAAATAGCGGGAGATATAATACGTGTACTAGAATTCAAGCAAACAGATGAAAGTCATACAGGATTGTATGGAATTGCATATCGAGCTAAGAAAGTAATAATAGCATATGCTTTAGCGGTAAGTGGTATTCATAATGTCTCTCAACTTCCAGAAGACTATTATAAAAATAAGGATAACACAGGTAGAATTTATCAAGAATACATGTCTAATCTTTCATCTGCACTATTGGGTGAGAATGGTGATCAAATTTCTAAAGATATGGCAAATGATTTTACCACGAACGAACTGAAGTTTGGAGGTCAACGTGGTAAAAATACCTGGGATATTCCTGATCTTGAGAATAAAATATTGGACGATTATTCAGATGAAGATAAATTATTAGCACTATATTTCTTTGCTTCACAAGAACTTCCAATGGAGGCAAATCAACAATCAAATGCAGCAAATTTTTTTAAAGTAATTGATTTTTTACTTATCTTATCTGCTGTAACATCACTGGGAAAAAGGATTTTTTCAAAAAATTTTTACAGTGGTCTAGAAACTAAATCATTAGAGAATTATATTGAGAGAAAAAAACTTTCTAAACCTTTCTTTCGACCACCGCAGAAGTTACCTGATGGCAGAACAGGCTACTTGGCAGGTCCAAAAAAAGCGCCTAAATTACCAACAAAGTCTACAGCAACAACATCTACAGCTGCTCCATCTACAGCTGCTCCATCTAAATGGAGAGTTGATTTGGGTAAGCTTAAGAAAAATCAGAATAAATTTTATGATATGGAGAAAGCTGCACAAGAAAAATATGAATCATTTATAAAAGAGGTACAAATGGGTAATGATCCACTTGCAGCAGTAAAAAAAATTGGTACAGCAGGCAGCGGTAACTTCGAAAAACTGAAAGGTAGCAATTTACTTAGTATAAGGCTAAGCCAAAAACACAGAGTAACATTCACCAAAGATGACACTGACAAAATAATCACGATTCATGGAGTTGGAGGTCACTACTAATTTCGAGAGGGTGACAGACCGTGAAATGTAATACGTAAGATAAATATGGAAGGTTGTAATTCTATTGCACTTCCTCAGAGGTGACCGCTCAGGCGGTCACCGAATTCGCTAATAAAACAGCTTATTGCCATTCGCCAGTTCAGCAATTCCCCTCATACAGGAATAATACTGTCAGATTTTCATGATCTTTTTGCCTTTTCTTTCCACCATTCTGTACTACGCATAATTTGGCTAAAATTACGCCAATCTTCAACAGACATACTATCCGATGCCACCCATAATCGAATATCAGGCGGGAGGAAAAAACTTTCCGCTTGCTCAAAGGTACGCAGTGTGAGCATTATTCCATAACGGCTAAGCCACGGTGGCTGAGTAATTTTCCATCTTTCTTTTTGCCAGTGCACCTTATTGCCACGAAACAGTATTAGTTTTCCCTGACACTGCATGATATTTCTCTGGCTCCTTATCCAACTCACTACTGTGGAGATAATGATCAGCTGCAGAAGCCAGACATAAAAACCATTGGCAAACCAAGGCGTTAATAAAGCAGCCAAGGCAATCAATCCATGCACGCCAGAGGAAAACAGACGGGTTCGGAGAGATACTCTCAGTTCACTGTTCCACAGGGCCACGAGCTTGGTTTCTGCTTTGAATCAATTGCACCATACGGAAAAGCTCACCATCTTCCGGACGGCCATGATTCATCAGCCAATTGAAAAGATCAGGATCAGGACATTCCAGCAAACGAACAAAAATGCGCTTTTCATCATCACTCAATGAGTCATATTCATATTCAAAAAATGGCATGATAGAAATATCCAGTTCACGCATCCCGCGACGACATGCCCAGTGAATACGTGCTTTATTACCAATATCCATGTTTAAAAAGTCTCTTTATCATTTTCATCAGGCAGGATTATCAACGATTCTGTCTTGTTTTTCATTAATTGCTACGCTTGAATCACTGGATATATCGACAAGATGCGAAGCATATCGCAACAACTCAACAAGATATCCAATAAATGTCGAGTTGCCACATAGTCAACAAGACTGCAATTTGATAGATAGCGAGTATAAATAACGGGAATAACCTCTTTGCATAAGTCTACTTCTCTTTTACCATTAGACTTATTTCTCAGATAGTTTACTGGCAGGAGTTGTTATGGCTTACCAAATTCCGTTTTCTGCACAATCACCATCCCCTTCTGCAATACTTCCCCTGACTTTAATTTCCCTTGATGATTGGGGAATAGTGACTGCCATTGGTGCTGACACACAAAAATATCTACAAAGCCAAATTACAGCAGATATTAACTCCCTGAATGAGAGCCAACACGTGTTGGCTGCACATTGTGATGCGAAAGGAAAGATGTGGAGTAATTTTCGGCTGTTCCAACGGGGTGAAGGTTTTGCCTATATTGAGCGCCGTTCATTATTGGAAACGCAATTAACTGAATTGAAAAAGTATGCCGTGTTTTCCAAAGTAACCTTTACCAAAGATGAAGAAAGCATCTTGCTCGGCGTAGCCGGAACAAGTAGCCGGGAAGCGCTTTCTGCACTCTTTCCAATCCTGCCCGATGCTGAATCCCCTGTTATTCAACACGAAACCACAACGCTTCTCCACTTGGCACTTCCTGCCGAACGTTTCCTTATCATCACAAACAAAACAACTGCGACCCAATTAGCCGAAATATTAGTCGAGAAGTTTCAGTCACAATTAAATGACAGTCAGCAATGGCTGGCGCTGGAGATTGAAGCAGGGTTTCCTGTGATTGATGCTGTCAATAGCACACAATTTATTCCGCAAGCAACAAATCTTCAGGCAGTCGAAAACAGTATCAGCTTTAAGAAAGGCTGTTATACCGGTCAGGAAATGGTCGCCCGAGCCAAATATCGCAGAGCAAATAAACGAGCCATGTACTGGCTGGCGGGTAGTGCTTCTTCGCTACCCATTGCAGGTGATGATTTGGAATGGCAATTGGGCGATAAATGGCGTCGGACAGGTTCTGTGCTAGCGGCGGTTAAACTGGCTGATGATTCAGTCTGGATACAAGTTGTCATGAACAATGATATGGAAGCAGGCAGTATATTCAGAATCCGTGAAGATGAAGGTAATACTCTGACGATCCAAGCATTGCCTTATTTATTAAATGAAGAACAATAATTATTGAGGTTTTTGTATGTCATTAACTGTACCTCCTGTTGATTTTGGTCCTTTTACCGATGTTATTGCATTTATCATGGAACTGGACAAATTAAAATATGTCCATCGCAAAACAAAATTACTGAACAATGAGCGCCACGAAAATTCTGCTGAGCATAGCTGGCATTTTGCTCTTGCAGTTATCGGCTTTGCGCCTTATGCCGGAGATGTGAATATCAGCCGTGTCGTGCAGATGGCTCTAATTCATGACATTGTTGAAATCGATGCTGGAGATGTCATTGTTTTCGATCTGGCCGCCCGTGAAGCTATCCAAGAACAAGAAATAAAAGCAGCCAATCGTATTTTTGGTATGCTTCCTGACGCCCAAAAAGAGTATTTTCTGGAACTTTGGCATGAATACGAAGACGCTATCACTCCTGAGGCGCTGTTTGCCAAAACTCTCGACAGGATAATGCCTATGTTTATGAATCTGTATAACCACGGTCAGAGTTGGGTTGAGAATGACATTCGTTTTGAACAAGTTTACAACCTGCTGCATTTTGTTTCCGAAAGTTATCCTGAACTCTGGAAGTACCTGCTACCACAATTGGAAGCAGCAAAAGAAAAAGGCTGGCTAAAATAATTCTCCCATCTTTATCTTCTAATTAAGCTGTCAGATATCATCTCTGACAGCTTCAATTTATGGTGTTTTTATTCCATTAAATTACCTGCTTACAGCCCGGATTTGAATCCCATCGAACCCAAATGGGCTGAAGCAAAATAATTTATTTATTATTAACGATAGTCATCAATCGGTGCGCACGAACAATGTAAATTGCGGTCACCATAAACATCATCAAGACGTTTAACTGTCGGCCAATATTTATTGGCTTTGGTTTCTACTGTCGGGAAAACAGCAATTTCACGGCTGTATGCATGGTTCCAGTCAGAAACCAGTTCAGTCTGAATGTGTGGTGCATTAACCAATGGATTGTCCTCCAAAGGCCATTCTCCTTTCGCCACTTTGCTGATTTCTTCCCTAATTGCCAACATAGCATCAATAAAGCGGTCGATTTCCACTTTGCTTTCTGATTCTGTTGGTTCAACCATCAAGGTACCCGCTACAGGGAATGACATGGTTGGTGCATGGAAACCATAGTCAATCAAACGTTTGGCGATATCCATCTCACTGATGCCGAACTCTTCTTTCAACGGACGGATGTCCAGAATACATTCGTGGGCAACATACCCCCCACGTCCGGTATAGAGGATCTCGTAAGCCCCTTTCAGGCGAGCAGCAATGTAATTTGCATTCAAGATCGCAACTTGGCTGGCTTTTTTCAGCCCTTTTGTCCCCATCATGCGAATGTACATCCAGCTAATTGGCAAAATGGAAGCACTGCCAAATGGGGCGGCGGATACTGCACCCAATGTGGATATGCCATCCATTTCTACTACTGAATGCCCCGGTACAAATGGCGCAAGGTGTTTTTTCATGCCAATCGGTCCCATACCCGGGCCACCGCCGCCATGAGGAATGCAGAAGGTTTTATGCAGGTTCAGGTGTGAAATGTCCGCGCCAATAAAACCCGGTGTAGTAATACCCACTTGGGCATTCATGTTCGCACCATCAAGATAAACCTGACCACCGTGTTGGTGAATGACATCACAAATTTCACGGATGGTTTCTTCATATACGCCATGAGTTGATGGGTAAGTCACCATGATACAAGCAAGGTCATCACGATGTTTTTCTGCTTTTTCACGTAAATCAATCAGGTCAATGTTGCCTTTGTTATCGCAATTCACGACAACAACGGTCATACCCGCCATATGTGCGGAAGCCGGGTTTGTACCATGAGCTGAACTTGGGATTAAGCAAATATGGCGATGTTGTTCACCACGGCTGGCGTAATATCGGCGGATCGCCAGTAAACCAGCATATTCTCCTTGCGCGCCCGAATTTGGCTGCATGCAAAATGCATCATATCCGGTTAACAGCACTAACCAGTGGGAAAGTTGACTGATCAGCTGATGATAACCCTGCGCCTGATCTTGTGGGCAGAATGGGTGCATGTCGGTGAATTCCGGCCATGTGATCGGCGTAATTTCCGCAGCCGCATTCAGTTTCATGGTGCATGAACCTAATGGGATCATTGCCTGATTCAAAGCCAGATCTTTACGTTCCAGACTGTGCATATAACGCATCATGTCAGTTTCGCTGTGATAACGGAGGAAGTTATCGTGCGTTAGGATCTTATCATGACGCAGCATGGAGGCGGGAATGGATTGGCTGCCTGCCGCTATTTCGCTATCGAGTATCTCGATATTCAATATCGAATCAGTACCCGTCAAGACTTGGAATAAGGTTACCAAATCATCGCGGCTGGTTCTTTCACTCAATGACACACCAACGGCACCCAGAAGATCGGTACGCAGGTTGATTTGCGCTTTCTCCGCTCTAGCCAATACCTGAGCCTTATCTGCAACTTCAACGGTCAGAGTGTCAAACCATGTTTGGTGGCGCAGTGTAATACCTGCTTTTTGCAAACCAGCAGCCAGAATATCAGTCAGGCGGTGAATGCGGTTAGCAATACGTTTCAGGCCTTCAGCCCCGTGATAAACCGCGTACATACCCGCAATATTTGCCAACAATACCTGAGAGGTACAAATATTGGAGTTCGCTTTTTCACGACGGATGTGCTGCTCACGTGTCTGCATTGCCATGCGAAGTGCTCTGTTACCGGCTGCATCACGGGAAACACCGATAATACGTCCCGGCATGGAACGCTTGAATTCATCACGGCAGGCAAAGAAAGCAGCATGAGGACCGCCATATCCCATCGGAACCCCGAAACGTTGAGCAGAACCAAATGCAATATCAGCACCTTGTTTACCCGGTGCTGTCAGCATAACTAATGCCATGAAATCTGTTGCAACGCTGACTATGATTTTGCGGTCTTTCAATTCCGCGATCAGGTCACTGTAGTCGTGAACTTCACCCGTTGTACCAATTTGTTGCAACAGAGCACCAAAAATGCCTTCCAATTCCAGCACTTTTTCCGCTTTATCAACAATGACCTCAAATCCAAATGTTTCAGCACGGGTACGTACAACATCCAATGTTTGTGGATGAATGTCATCTGCCACAAAAAAACGCTCAGCTCTTTTCAATTTGCTGATTCGTTTTGCCATTGCCATGGCTTCCGCCGCTGCAGTTGCTTCATCCAAAAGGGATGCTGAAGCGAGATCCAAACCTGTCAGGTCAATCGTCACTTGCTGGAAGTTCAGCAGGGCCTCCAATCGACCTTGAGAAACCTCCGGCTGGTAAGGCGTATATGCGGTATACCAGCCTGGATTCTCCAGTAAGTTACGCAAAATAACCGGCGGGAGTATTGATGGTGCATATCCCATACCGATATAAGATTGATAACGCTGGTTCTGGCTCGCTATCGCTTTCAATTCAGCCAGTGCTTGTTGTTCTGTCGCACTTTCACCGATTGCTGGTGGCTCTGACAATGCAATATTGCAGGGAACAATTTTATTTGTCAGATCATCAAGAGAATTTGCACCAACTGCCGCCAGCATGTCTGTTTGCTGTTCAGCAGAAGAACCAATGTGGCGACGAATGAATTCACCTTGATTTTCAAGTTGGATTAGTGTCTGAGTCATTGATAATAATTTCCTGAAACTAGCTAAAAAATGGCTAACAAAAAAACGCCCCATTCACAACGTGATATGGGGCGGTAAAAAATAATTATTCGTCTTCTAAGAGTGATTGATAGCTTTCAGCATCAAGCAAATTAGTCAGTTCACTCTCATCAGTAATTTTGATGCGGAACAACCAACCTTCGTTATAGGGTTCACTGTTCACTAACTCAGGGGAACCTTCCAAGTCGGGGTTAACTGCGATAACTTTACCGCTTAACGGTGCATAAATGTCAGAAGCGGCTTTCACTGATTCCACAACTGCACAATCATCACCATTGGTTACTTCTGTACCGATTTCAGGCAAGTCAACAAAAACCATATCACCCAATAGTTGTTGGGCATGTTCAGTAATGCCTACTGTGTATTCACCATTGCCTTCCGAACGAATCCATTCATGTGATTCTGTATATTTTAATTCTGCTGGTACATGACTCATAGCTGCCATCTCCTTGTTCTTTATTGATTAATCAAAAAATTACAACAATCAAGACATTAGTTGAAAAATCACTCTACGAGAGATTTTCCCATTCGCACAAAACCGGGTTTAACAATCTTAACGGGCATTTCACGATTACGAATTTGGACAATCGCCTGTTCGCCAATACCTTGCGGTACACGTGCAAGAGCGATGCTGAATCCTAAGGTCGGGGAAAATGTCCCGCTGGTAATAACACCAGAACGCTCCTCTCCGGAATCATTTGTGAAGCTGACGGTTAATCCACCACGCAATACCCCTTTTTCACGCATAACCAGCCCAACTAATTGTTCAGTACCTGTTTCACGCAGCCTTTCCAGCGCTTCCCGACCGATAAATTGGCGATCTTCCGGTTTCCAGGCAATCGTCCATCCCATGTTAGCCGCCAGAGGTGAAATAGTTTCGTCCATTTCCTGACCATAAAGGTTCATGCCCGCTTCAAGGCGCAATGTGTCACGCGCACCTAATCCCGCTGGTTTCACACCGACTGCCAGCAACTGTTGCCAGAAATCTTCGGCCTGCTCTTTCGGTAATGCGATTTCATACCCCGCCTCGCCGGTATAACCTGTAGTCGCAAGGAATAAATCCCCCGACTGGACACCGAAGAAAGGTTTCATTCCTGCTACAGCCTGCTTTTGTTCATCACTTAACAATAATTGAACTTTGGGTTGTGCATTTGGCCCTTGAACAGCAATCAGAGCTAAATCATCACGCACAATGATTTCAACATCATATTTCGCTACATGTTGTTGAACCCATGCTAAATCTTTCTCGCGGGTTGCTGAGTTAACAACCATGCGATAGAAATTATTAGTGAAGAAATAGACAATCAAATCATCAATGACACAACCAGAAGCATTCAGCATTCCGGTATAAAGCGCTTTACCTTGTTCGGTCAGTTTAGCGATGTCATTTGCCAGAAGGTAACGGAGGAAGTCATGGCAGCCAGTACCATGCAGATCCACAATTGTCATGTGGGAAACATCGAACATACCAGCATCAGTACGTACAGTATGGTGTTCGTCGATCTGTGAACCGTAATGCAGAGGCATCATCCAGCCATGAAAATCCACCATGCGTGCTCCGCATGCCAAATGTTGATCATATAGTGGGGTGTGTTTTGACATTATTTCCCTCTTTCCATTCTTGACATGAAAACATTCGTGATCTGAAAAAACATACAGCGTATTAACCGACAGATGTTGGATCATGAAGCAAAGAAGCGGTTAACCACGCAAACGATACCTTGGAACCAGAAGTTATCACTGAAAATAGAAATGAACCATAAAATAAATTAGCTACGCTGAAGTGATAACTTAAAAAACGTTCATTATGATGCAGAATTTTTGTCTGATTTACTGTATCAGCACACACAAAATTTGTAATAAATGGCAGGAATTTATTTTTTTAATCAGAAAATGACTAAAGTGTGAAGCAAATCTACTGAACACACCCTAGCCTAATATTAGAAAAAGTAATCCCAAATGAACTACTAAATTAGATTTTTTCAACCGAAGAGGTCGGAGAAATTAGCCAATCAGGGAGATCATTAAGTCCCATTGCATGGCGAAGTAACTGAGGTTTCACCCCTGGTAAATGATCAGCCAATGCTATTCCGATATCACGCAGTAACTTTTTAGCGGGATTATTACCATCAAATAGCTGACGAAAACCCTGCATACCTGCCAGCATAATCGCAGCACTGTGTTTGCGGCGACGTTCATAACGCCCAAGGTAGAGATACTGACCAATATCTTTGCCTTGCCGGTTCAAACGATTCAATTCACCAATCAGTTCTGCCACATCCATAAATCCTAAATTGATGCCCTGACCAGCCAAAGGGTGGATAGTATGTGCCGCATCTCCCAAAAGTGCTAACCGATGTGCAGCAAAGTTACGGGCATAACGCCCCACCAATGGTATGGTTTGTCGATCACTTATCAGCTCACATTGACCAAGTCTCATATCAAAGGTCACGCTCAATTGCCGATTAAATCGTTCTGGTTCCATTATATTAAGCTGCTGCGCGGATTCGGCCGGCAGCGACCAGACAATCGAACATAGATGAGGATCTGACAATGGCAGGAAAGCTAATATTCCATCACCATGAAACACCTGACGCGCAACACTTCCATGCGGTTCCGCAGTCCTAATGGTTGCTACCAACGCGTGATGCTCATAATCCCAGAAAGTCAGCGGAATATCTGCATGATAACGCAGCCAAGAGTGTGCACCATCAGCCCCTACGACTAACCGTGAAGTCAGCATTCGCCCATCAGATAAAGTAATGAAGGCTTCATTTTCCCCCCAGACAACATTATTGAGAGACGACGGGGTAAAAATTGTCACTTCTGGTAGATTTTTGGCATGTTGCCAGAGTGCCTGTCTGATCACATGGTTCTCAATGATATGCCCGAGGTGTGTCAGGCCATGTTCCGACGTATTAAACTGGATTCGACCGAAACTGTCTTGATCCCAAACTTCCATCCCCTGATAAGGACTGGCTCGCATTTCAAGAATACTTTGCCAAACACCAAGGTAGGTTAGTAATCGTTCACTGGCTGCATTGATGGCTGAAACACGCAGCGCATGTTCATCATTGGCATCAAATATCTTTGCCGGTGGATATTCTTCTACAACCGCGATGCGTAAACCGCTGCCTTGCAAACCACAGGCCAGCGCAAGGCCAACCATCCCACCCCCTGCGATCACCACATCAAATGATTGCATGTTTTTCTTTCCTCTTAATCTGCCAGTGATGATTGAGCAACCCAACCCAATGTCTGCCGGGCAAATAGATCCCGCATCAGTGGTAATGTTTCCATCGTCATCAGGCCAAAACTACGTCCAATCTTTAACGGCAAATAGTCATTGGCAAATAGCCTAACCAATCCGTCTGTAATACCAATAGTCGCTTCACGATCTGCATTGTGCTGCTGTTGATATTGGACCAAAACCTTATAGCTGCCAATATCCATCCCTGAAACCGCCGCCTCTGAAATAACCTTTGCCAACGCCATAACATCACGCATTCCCAAGTTAAAGCCCTGTCCTGCAATCGGGTGTAAAGTTTGGGACGCATTGCCTATCAATGCCAAACGGTGGCTGACCTGCTTGCTGGATGTTGATAAAGCCAATGGATAACTGTGTTGCTGACCAGTTTCCAACATTTTACCCAAACGCCAGCCAAACGCTTTTTGTAAGTGTTGGAGAAACTCACGCTGATTCCAACTATTGATCTCCGCCTGTTTTTCCAGCGGGTGACACCATACCAGTGAACTACGCCCTTCAGGCATCGGCAATAGTGCCAATGGCCCATGTTCCGTAAAGCGCTCAAATGCCCTTCCCTGAGGATGTTCAGATGTCAAAACATTAGCGATAATTGCCACCTGACCATAAGATTGCCGCTGATATGGAATATGGCACGCTTGAGCTATCGTGGAATGGCTACCATCCGCAGCTACCAGTAATTCTCCCGTCAGTTTTTCACCACTATGCAGGGTGACAGTGACTGAATTTTCTAAACGTTCAACGGAATTTACTTTCGCCGGACAATAAAGTTTGATATTCGGTGACTGTTTTAATAAATCAAAGAGATGAATTCCAGCGTCATATAATTCAATTACATTTCCCAAAGCCGGAATATCATAATCATCAGCGCGGATGTTAACGAAACCGCAATGACCACGATCGCTAACATGAACGTGAGTTATTGGAGTAACACTATGTTTTAGCGCAGGCCATACATCTATCAGATTCAAGCTCTGACATGTACCATAGGCTAAGGCAATGGCTCTCGCATCAAAACCTGGATGTTCCTGAGCAGGTTCTGCTGTTTCAATCAAGGAGACTTGCAATTGCCCCCGGCTCAAGGAAGAAATAGCCAGAGCTAAAGTGGCTCCTGTCATTCCCCCACCCACAATAATCACGTTCATTATAATTTCCTGATTGCTGAAATATTAACTCTGTCTTGCCTGCGCCATCAGCACTTCTATTTCATCCGGATCTTTCACTACATATTCAGTCAGGTTTTCATTACCCGCTTCTGTGATCACGATATCGTCTTCAATGCGGATGCCGATGCCTCGATATTCCATCGGAACATCTGCATCCGGCGCAATGTAAAGCCCCGGCTCCACAGTCACCACCATGCCCGGTTCCAGAATGCGATCACGATCGATGCCGTAATGACCCACATCATGTACGTCCAGCCCTAACCAATGACTCAAACCATGCATGAAAAACTGGCGATAAGCATTGGTCTCAATCAATTGCTCGACTTCACCGTGCATAATTCCGAGTTTCACCAACCCTTCAACCATAATTCGCACAACCTGCTCAGTGACTTTACTCATGCTGATGCCCGGTTTATACAGGTCAAGGGCAACATTGATGGCTTCCAGCACAATGTCATAAATTTCACGTTGAGGACGCGTAAACTTGCCATTAACCGGGAACGTCCGCGTAATGTCACCGGCATATCCTTCATATTCGCATCCCGCATCAATCAACACTAAATCACCGTCTTTCATTCGACGTTCATTTTCCGTGTAATGAAGAATACAGGAATTTTCTCCTGCACCGACTATGGTGTTATAAGCAGGATAACGGGCGCCCTGATAAGTAAATTCATGATGAATTTCCGCTTCAAGTTGATATTCAAACATGTCTGGACGGCAAACCTGCATCGCTCTTGTATGCGCTTGCGCACTGATTCGCCCAGCCCGACGCATGATTTCCAGCTCAGCTTCCGATTTGAACAGTCGCATTTCATGCAACCAAGGACGCCAATCCGCTATGACAGACGGGGCTTTGAGATTACGGCGACTATTTTTACGTAATTTATCCAAGGCACTGAATACAATATTATCAGCGTATTCAAGCTCCCCTTGGGCGTGATAGATCACTTCCAGACCATTTAACAGTAGATAGAGTTGTTCGTTGAGATCATCAAATGGCAGGGCGCGATCCACACCTAACTTTTCCAATGCCGCTTCTTGACCAAGACGGCGACCAAACCAAATTTCCGCCGTCAAATCACGAACACGATTAAACAACACGCTATGATTATGAGTTTCATCGCTTTTGATCAGTACCAGAACTGATTCCGGCTCACTGAACCCTGTCAGGTACAGAAAATCACTGTGCTGGCGATAAGGATATTCGCAATCTGAATTACGTGTCGCAGGCGGGGCAGAAAAAATGATGGCCGCGCTGGCCGGTGCCATTTTTGACAATAATGCCTGACGACGAGATAAATATTCTTGTTTAATCATACCCTCTCCTGCGATTTAATTATTATTTAGTTGGTATATTGCCAATTAGTGCAACGTTGGCTTGTCATTTTTAGTAGTGCCTGATTTTTTTGGCGTTGCCAAAGCGATGTAGCAAAGCTGAACTGCAACACGAATATATTCCAATACTTCCTCAAGAGCCTGAGCCAGTTCTTCCTGATCTTCGTTCTCGTCATATCCCAGCATGCCGATGTTACGTAAATCAGTGACGATTTCCTGAATTTCGGGTTTTTCTGTCAATTTAGGATTTGCCACGCCTAATCCCAGCAAGAAGTGATTCACCCATCCTGCCAATGCATCCGCGCATTCAAAAATGCCTGCATCTTCATCAGGAAGCAGTAAATTAAACGCAAAATTACTGTCATCCAGTGATTCAAATGTCGTTTCATATAATTCTCTGAGCGGCAGAGATAAAGTCTGAGAAAATGCCAGACCATCATTAGCAAGATCATGCACCAATGTTTGCCAACTACTATCATGATTTCCACCACATAGTAATCCACTGATTAAGCCGTGCATTTCTGCTGCTGTCAGCGCAACGGACTGTTGATGCAAAATTTCATCAAATGATTGATAATTAGGTAATGAGTTTTGTATAGACATGTATATTGATCATCGTTGGCGATATAAGTTCATGCTATGCTACCATCAAGGGGAGTCGCTATACCAGACAGCACACATCGATATAAGAGGGGGCTTTTGGTATTGTACAGTAATGATTGGTGTCGGCCTTGTTTTTATACCAAAATTAACTTTGTGCCCAATAGATTTTAAATTGTAATTCAACCAACTATATCCAATGGATTTCGGGTTACAGCCGACAAAGCTGCAACTTGAAAGATACAGGGTATAAACTGCAATTTGAAAGATGAAGGGTATATGTCAAAATCAAGGTATCGGCGCAGTAATAAATCAGGAAGGTGTCATGTCTGCACAACCAGTAGATATTCAGATTTTTGGGCGGTCATTACGTGTCAATTGTCCACCAGAGCAGATAGAAGCATTGCAAGCTGCTGCGGAGGAACTTGATCAGCGTTTACATAACCTCAAAGAACGCACCAGAGTCACTAATACTGAGCAACTGGTTTTTATTGTGGCACTGAATGTCTGTCACGAGTTGGCACAGGAGAAAGTGAAAACCTGTGATTATGCTTACAATATGGAACAAAAAATAAAAATGCTCCAGCAGACCATTGAGAATGCATTGTTAGAACAAGGTAAAATTACCTGATACTCCTTACCCGTCAATGGATTAGGTTTTGTTGATAAATCAGGCAGTAGTTACTCTAGATTAATATAAGCAGTTGCTTTCTTCATTCAGTTCCATACAATAGGTTTCATAGCGCTGCTTAGAGTCTATTTAGTTGGTTTAAGCAGCAAAAAATTTTCTCTGAGGTGTTCGTCAGCAGGTAAGTCCCCTGAGCCGATATTTCATCTCTATAGAATGTGGTGCTCTGTCTCTTGTGAGCATGCTTGGCTAGACCAAGAAGCCTAATAGGGGCGACACTACGTTCACCTTGAACCAAGGGTTCAAGGGTTACCACCTGCAACGGCATCTTGGAGAAACCCAATTTTTTATCTGTTTTGTGTCCTTTTCTGCGTCAATAGGCAGGTATTATGCAATCAGATTCCTTTACGTCTCCCCATCCTTTGTCTTTACGAAACTCCATCAGAAAAAAGATCCGGCAATTACGTCAAAGTGTCTCCCCTGAAAAACAGTTACAATTAGCTCAGCAAGCAACCGAACGAATCATTACTCATCCTAAAGTTCAGCAGGCTAACAAAATTGCGCTGTATCTCTCCTTTGATGGAGAATTAGATACTCGTCCATTAATTCAACAACTTTGGCAACAAAATAAACAGGTCTACTTGCCAATATTGCATCCTTTCAGCCAACATCATTTGCTGTTCCTTCGTTACCAAGCTGATACTCCCCTTATTAAAAACCGTTTTAACATAGAAGAGCCTTCTTTGGATGTCCGACAGGTTCTACCCATCCCTGAGCTTGATCTTATGTTTATTCCACTCGTTGCTTTCGATCGCACGGGACAACGTTTAGGAATGGGGGGCGGGTTCTACGATAGAACGCTCGCAAAATGGCAACAACAAAATTTCTACCCCATCGGGTTGGCACATGATTTTCAATTGGTTGAAACATTACCCAGCGCAAGCTGGGATATTCCTCTGCCAGAGATCATTACACCAGAAAAAACATGGCAATGGATATAAATTTTTAACTCATTGAGAGGGAGTATTGAAGAAGACAATACTCCCTGTTTTTAATCAGCTCAGTTTCTTTTATCAATAAAGCAAGCGAGAACGGATCGTGCCAGGCACGGCTTTCAATTGTTGTAATACCAATTCAGCTTGAGCCGTATTTTGCGTCGTGATATCGATTACCACATAACCAATATCGCCTTCAGTCCGCAAATATTGCGCTTCAATATTGATTTCCTGATCAGTGAAGACTTGGTTGATGTTGGTTAAGATGCCCGGACGGTTTTCATGGATATGTAATAATCGGTTAGTATCCTTAGCATGGATAGGCAATGAAACTTCCGGAAAATTAACCGCTGACAATGTGGAGCCGTTATCAGAATATTTGACTAACTTACCTGCGACTTCATAACCGATGTTCTGTTGGGCTTCCTGTGTTGATCCCCCGATATGTGGTGTCAGCAGTACGTTGTCAAATTTACTTAATGGCGAAGTGAAAGGCTCGCTGTTTGTTGCAGGCTCCACTGGAAATACATCAAGTGCAGCGCCAGCAAGGTGCCCAATCTCCAACGCTTCACTTAAGGCAGGAATATCCACAACAGTACCGCGCGATGCATTGATCAGAATTGAACCTGGTTTCATCAGTTCCAACTCTGTTGCACCAATCATATTTCTGGTTGAGTTTGTTTCGGGAACGTGCAGACTCACAACATCGCTCATATTCAACAATTCAGATAGATGATGGACTTGCTGTGCATTGCCCAATGGTAATTTGTGTTCTATATCATAGAAATAAACATTCAGGCCGATATTTTCAGCCAAGATACCCAACTGTGTACCGATATGACCGTAACCAATAATACCGAGTTTTTTTCCGCGAGCTTCATAACAACCTGTTGCCTGCTTATCCCAAACGCCTCTGTGAGCTTTCGCATTTGCTTCAGGAATACGACGCAACAGCAACAGCAACTCACCCAATACCATTTCAGCTACAGAACGAGTATTGGAAAATGGTGCATTAAAGACTGGAATACCGCGTTTTGCCGCGGCCTTCAGATCCACTTGGTTGGTACCAATACAGAAACATCCCACTGCAACCAATTTTTCTGCTGCGGCGAAAATTTCTTCAGTCAACTGAGTACGCGAACGAATTCCCACAAAGCGTGCATCACGAATCGCATCTTTTAACGCTTCCGGCTCCAATGCACCTTTGTGATATTCTATATTGCTGTATCCAGCCGCTTTCAAATTGTCTACTGTGCTTTGATGAACGCCTTCCAGTAGCAGAAATTTAATTTTGTCCTTTTCTAAAGATACCTTAACCATTTGCCCACCCTAGTTGTACTTATACCCTTCATCTTTCAAACTGCCGCTTTGTCGGCTGTAACCCGAAATCCACTGGGTATAATTTTCTTAACACCGATAGATTCCACCAAAATAACAAAAAAAACGACAACAGCAAGACAACCGATTGCTTATATCACAGAATAAGCAACAGTAAATAAGTTGTTATGCAAAGTAAAATAATTCGTTACAGGACAAAAACAGGGTTTTGAGGTTTTTTTAGACAGAAAAGTGATATATATCACCAAATTTTCTTTTTTTGAATAAATACTAAAATATTTTGAGGACAGACTATTCTGCCCTCAATAAATGGTCACTCTGTGAGAATTTTAACGCCGTTCTCAGTTCCTACCAGAACGACATTAGCGCCACGATTGGCAAAAAGGCCAACGGTTACCACACCCGCAATACCATTAATTTGGTTCTCTAACTCAATCGGATCAACGATAGAAAAATTATGGACATCCAGAATGTCATTGCCATTATCCGTCACCACGTTTTCACGATAGACCGGGGTTCCTCCCAATTTCACCAGTTCACGAGCAACATGGGCACGTGCCATTGGGATAACTTCAACCGGGAGTGGGAATTTACCCAATACATCTACTTGCTTAGAGGTATCAATAATACAGATAAATTTCTTTGCAACAGCGGCAATGATTTTTTCTCGGGTCAATGCTGCGCCACCACCTTTGATCATTTGCATCTGACCATTGATTTCATCAGCGCCATCAACATAAATATCCAAAGCATCAACATCATTGCAATCAAATACAGGAATGCCGAGACTTTTCAATTTTTCAGTCGATGCTTCTGAACTGGACACCGTGCCTTTAATTTTATCTTTGATTGTTCCTAACGCATCAATAAAATGCGCTGCCGTTGAACCCGTACCAACACCTACGATTGTATCTGGTTTGACGTATTCCAATGCCGCCCAGCCCACTGCTTTTTTCAGTTCATCCTGAGTCATATCAATCACAGCCTATAATCAGTTACAAGGAAAAATCTGACGACTAGTATAAACAATATTGCCTCATCCCACGAAAAAATATGGCATAGTGCTACCCAGTCCACATAATGTTATTCAGAATTCAATGGTTATTTAAACCAGGATTTCAGATGCAGCGCGACGACAAGGAACAAATCTCAGGGAGTATAGATAGCTGTATGTTTATAAAAATGGAGAGTCTTATTTTCAATGAAACGTCCTGATTACCGATCCCTGCAAGCACTGGATGCAGTGATCCGAGAACGTGGTTTCGAGCGGGCGGCACAAAAACTTTGCATCACCCAATCTGCGGTATCCCAACGAATCAAACAATTAGAAAATTTGTTTGGTCAGCCTCTGTTGGTGCGTACCGTTCCCCCCCTCCCCACAGAGCAAGGGCAAAAACTGCTCGCACTATTACATCAGGTAGAATTGCTGGAGGCACAATGGCTCGGCGATGAAAATGGTAACGACATTCCGCTATTGCTCTCTCTCGCCGTTAACGCAGATAGTTTAGCTACATGGCTTTTACCGGCCCTTCATCCGGTTTTGTCCGATTTGCCCATACGGTTAAATATTCAAGTGGAAGATGAAACCCGAACTCAAGAACGCTTGCGGCGCGGGGAAGTCGTTGGGGCAATCAGTATCCAATCCCAACCTCTGCCAAGCTGTCTGGTTGATAAGTTAGGTGCCCTTGATTATCTGTTTGTTGCCTCACCGGCATTTGCAGAACGCTTTTTTCCCAACGGAGTCACTCGTCCAGCATTGCTGAAAGCACCTGCTGTTGCATTTGACCATTTGGATGATATGCACCAAGCATTTTTACAACAGAATTTTGACCTATCACCGGGCAGTGTTCCCTGCCATATCGTGAATTCTTCTGAGGCTTTTGTTCAATTGGCAAAACAAGGCTCAACTTGTTGCATGATCCCTCACTTACAAATCTGCAAGGAGCTGAAAGCCGGGGAACTAATTGATTTAACACCTGGTCTATACCAGCGTCGTATGCTTTATTGGCATCGTTTTGCCCCAGAAAGCGGAGTAATGAAAAAAGTCACTGACACCCTGTTAAAACTAGGGCGTCAGATGTTACGTCAAGAAGATGAAATTAATTAACGTTGTAACTCAAAAACGGCGTCAACGTGATCTGAGAATTCAATGCTCTGTGGTTCATAAGTTTCATTGACTGAATCTGAAACGGGTGCTGCCATCAGAGCTGCTTGGTATTTCAGGCGGCTCATTGGAGCAGCCACGGCTTCTGGGGCACGGTAATTGATGCTATATACAGGCCCTAGTTTACCATTGAACCCTTTTGCCAGTGCAGTCGCCTGCTGAATAGCACTCTCTATCGCTTTTTGTCTGGCTTCATCACGATAACGTTGTGGGTTATCAACACTGAACTGAACGGAACTAATTTCATTCAGTCCTGCTTTCAAAGCGCCATCCAGCAATGTATTCAACTGATCTAGTTTATGAACTTTGACTTCAACTGAACGTGATGCTTTATAGCCTGTAATCGTTGATTTACCGGTTCTTTGTTCATATTGATATTCTGGTTGAGTGCGCAAATTAGCAGCATCAATATCTTTCTTTTCGATGCCACTATTTTTCAGAAAATCAAAATATTTCGCGACGCGTTCATCCACTTTTTTCTTTGCATCTGCCGCGTTTTTCTGAGTCTTACTCACATTGATCATTAACGTGGCCATATCTGGTGTTGCTTTGATTATCGCGTTACCAGAGGTAGAAATATGTGGAACAGATGGCAATTCAGCAGCGGAAGCAGCCATACTGGGCAACCCTCCCAGAGCCATCATTGCGGCCAATACCAGTGATTTATATTTCACAAAACCTCCTTCGAATACAGCAAATGTACGTACATTAGTAAGGTACTTTCAGAAACATTAGCACAATATTCTACAGCAAGTATTGATATCAGTAAAAAATCTGCAATCCTTGTTTAATTAATCCCCAAGCGATATACCACATCACACAACCGATAAAGAGATTAATGATCTTTTGCGATCTGGGTTGATTAAGAACAGGTGAGAACCACGCCGACAAAAATGATAATGCGAAAAACCAACTGATTGATGCCAGCACTGCTCCGATGGTAAACCACGGTCGGAGATCCATTGATAATTGCCCCCCTATGCTACCCAATACCACAAAAGTATCCAGATAAACATGAGGATTCAGCCATGTTACTGCAAATAGCGTCACTATGACCCGCCAGCGGCTCTGAGCAATATTTTCAACATAGGAAAGTTCGGCTTCCGCCGATAATGCCGACCGGAAAGCGCCCCATCCATACCACAGTAAAAAAGCAACACCACCCCATGTCACTGCTTGCAGCAAAAATATCGACTGACCAAGCAATGCACTGCCACCAAATATCCCGGCTATCATAAGGAAAACATCACTGGCAGAACATAATGTCGCACTCATTACATGAAACTGTTTTCTGCTTCCCTGCTGCATTACAAAAACATTTTGCGGGCCAAGCGGCAGGATCATTGCAGCACTGAGGAAAAAACCCTGAACAAATGTCGATAACATGCAAATAGTCCTAATAATCATTCAATTAGTTACAATACAAATGCATATTAGGCAATATTCTGTATTAGGGAAAATGAATCATTCTTATCCATCATTAGAAAAAATGATGGCGATGTTATGTAAACCGGGATTCAAATTTGGTGTGAGCCAAAAGATCCTCACACCAATCTGTTTTTCTAATTATTCGCCCGTATTCTTCTGTAAGGCGACCTGTTGTTGGTGTAAGTAAACATCCATTTGTGGGAATGGAATGCCAATATTGTGCTTATCTAAGGTACGCTTAAAGTTTTCCATCAAATCCCAGTACACATTCCAGGCTTCGCCATTGGTAGTCCATATACGCACAATAAAATTCAGTGATGAAGGAGCCATTTCATGCAGGCGAATGGTAACACCCCTTTCATGTTGGATGCGTTTATCTTCTTTAATCACATCGCCCAACACTCTTTTTACTTCATCAATATCCGCATTATATGCAACTCCTACCATAATTTGGGTACGGCGGTTAGGTTCACGGCTAGTATTGATAATATTATCCGCAATAATCTTACCGTTGGGGATCATAATGATGCGATCATCTGCCGTACGTAATGTCGTAGAGAAAATCTGCACTTGTACGACGGTTCCCTCTACAGCACCGATACTGACATATTCACCTGTACGGAGCGGGCGGAAGATCACCAATAAAACACCTGCGGCAAAATTAGACAGTGACCCCTGTAATGCCAGACCAACAGCCAAACCTGCGGCACCGATTACTGCAATCACAGACGCTGTCTGTATACCCAACTTCCCAAGAACAGCGATAACTGTAAACGCAATGACGGCATAACGAATAATTGCAGACAAAAAATCAGAAATAGTAATATCAATACCACGCAATGACATCACACGTTTGACTGCTTTACTGACAAGCTTGGCAATAAATAAACCAACGATAAGAATTAAGATGGCAGATACAATATTTACCGCATACTGGATAAGTAAATCCTGATTGCTGGCAAACCAGCCTGCCGCTTTATCAATCTGAGTTGATAGATTGATCTCTTCCATACAAAGCCCACCGTTATTGTTGGAACCTATCTCACTCAGTGCTATTACTGGATATGAACACCACCGATTGACACAGGCTCCTGTTCAAAAAATAGAAAAACCACGATCAAAACACAAAAATAATGGAATATCGATTATGGCAGAAAACTATCACATATTGAACGTTAATACTTATGTTTGATTTTTCTGCAAAACAAACTCTTTGTAATCAGCCAACATGACAACAAAATCGTCTGTTCCACAAAACGCTAAGCTCTCGTTATCGTAGTAGCTCATTCCCTCTTCCAGCATCTCCGTATCAAACTGAAGTTGATTGGCCCTAATCATGATTTCATCTTCGCTCATTACTAGCGTATATTCATGACCTGCCAACTGCCACTGACGTTCACTACCTTTAATGTCTTTCAATGCTGCTATTATTTTATCCAATACGTTAAAATCACCTTTCACTTCCTCATTCATCCAATAACCAATTGCTTCATGATCCATTGAAAAAGACGTTGTTACCTGGCCAGTAAGATCCTGTATAAATTCATATTCCATCACATACCTCCACAATTTTTTTACTTATCTACTTCTATTTCAAAGCCGTCGCTTGAAATCTACTGGGATATGCCAAACCAATAGATTCGGATTTTAAACATTTCTGATAATCCCACCTCAGAGGTAGTCCACAAACTGATACAAAATTGCCATAAAAGCAGACATAAAAAAAGTGTAGTGGCTTAATGATCCCGGACACCTCACAAGCCTGCTAATCTGATTAATAGTGAAAAAGCGGCAAAATAGGTGCACAGCAAATTGTGATTACCGATAGTCAAAGTAGTCCGCTGGCCAGTTTCAGTGATGTCTGTTTTGTGGTAAGGGAAGCACAAGTTAGTTCATTCCGTTTTCAGTCAACGGCTTTGTATTTGGTGCAGCCATGGACCATGGCACTGGCTTATCAGCAAGGAAATGCAGTTGGTGATGCTTTTTAGTAGCTGATAGCCTTGATTTTCCCGTCACGACACATATTCGCGCAGAACCAAATATTTTTGCTTTTGGACAAATTATGTTACGCCATCAAAAGTTCCCTCCTTAAGTTTGCAAACCAATGTTATATTTTCATAATATGATTATTTCATTTAATTTTTATTATCAACATATATTATAAAATTATCTATATATTTAAATATTTTATGACTCGTGTATTATTTAAAATAATGTTTATTTAATTTTGTTATGAAAGTATCTTTTAAATACAAGCTGTTTCAAAGAAAAATAATAACAAATAATTATAATAATTTAGTGTAACTAATTTTCATTTTTCTTTCCCAGTATTCACTCCACAATGCAGGATAATCAAAATTGTGTATATCCAATGGATTTCAAGATACAGCGCGACGGCAAAAGAGCAAATCCTCAGGAGTATAGCTGACCGTATGTTTACAAAAACGGTGACCGGAGTGAGCGAGCACAGCCAACAAAGCGGCAACTTGAAAGACGAAGGGGATAGTTAAAATTCGACACATTGATAAATGATCATTTTAATTTAAACAAAATATTGATAACGCAAATAGCCGTTTTATGAATTCAATAACTGTCAGTGATTGGGGCAATATTCAAAGCGGTATATCACGATGCCAAGATATCTCTATATCCTTTGTCTGCCAAGCTACAGCTTTGTTAGCGGCAACCTGAAAGATAACGGGGATAAAAATAAAGAGTAACAGTGCCCATCCCTAATGAAAGAATGGAATATATATGCTTAAAAAGCAGAATTCTTATCAAATTAAGAATGCCTATAACGACAATAAATAACAATATTCGCCAGACAATTAATTTTAACATAAAGGCTAGCCAAGGCATTTCTTTTCCAATGGATCGCCAAAACTATTTCAAAAATTGTTCACCTGATTTTTGCTCAGATGAACATATTTTTATTTAACCTTAAATCCGAAGGAAATATTTATATGGATAACATTTCAGCCTCTCCATTTACACACCTGTTTTGGAATGAATGGACTCTCGATCCTGATTCGTTTAAGTACAATATGGTCATGGATCAAACTATTTATGGCGATTTGGATAAAAGTAAATTGCGTTGGTCTGTACAAGAATTAATGAAACAATATCCTTTATTGAGGTCTCGGCTTGATGAAGAAAATGGTGAATTATATTGGAAACCTTTTTCTGATTATACCAATCCTCTGAAAATTTTTGATAGCGAAGAGAAACTACGCGAGTTTGCCTTATTGCCATTTGATTTAAAGCAAGGACCATTGATCCGGTTTGGGCTATTCCAGCAGGCAACACAACAATTTCAATTGGTCATTGTATTGCACCATATTGTGGTGGATGGCGAGAGTACCGAAGAGCTATACCACGCCATATCCGATCTCTATAATCAACAACCACTGCGCCATTCACCGCTGACTATAGAGCAAATTGCAGAAAAATTCTCACAATATCATCAGCAGGTAGAAATATTGGACGAATATCACCCCGGACAGTTCTGGAAAACCTGTCTGGATGGGATGAATGCCAGTAATTCATTGCCCTATTTGTCATTACAAACAAAATCATCAGCACAAGCAGAAGATGAGCAGGAAGTGGTCGGAGAATTTCGTTTCAGCCTGCCATTGAATGAGTGGCAGCGTCTCAAGCGCTCTGTGCGGCACGGTACTCCCTTCCTCATCTTCAAAACGTTGTGGGCAGCATTGATTGCGCAATATTCCCCGGATAAAAAAGTCCATATCAGTTATCCCCTCTCTCTGGCAGGCAGTGAATCTCTTTCACTGGGGGCACAAATCAATACCGCTGTCTTTCCTCTCCGGTTAGATGACACGACCAGTTTTTCTTCGCTCTATCAGCACACGCTAAGTTACACATCATCATTGAAAGCAGCCCCTGGCCTGCGTTTCTCATCCTGGCCGATCTTTGAGATTCTGCGCTCTGTTCCTGTTTGTCAATTGAATGTTGCTATATCTCAAGCCCATCTTAAGGATACCTGTTTAGAATTGAAGGGTTGTGAAGTCCGTTACAATCACCGTTTTAACAATGACTTAGCTAGTTCAGAATTAATTCTAGAATACCAGCAACAAGGTGATCAGTGGTCTTTTCGCATTCGCTATCTGCTCGACTGTTTTCACCCGACGCAAATCGCAGTATTAGGAGAACAGTTCCAACAATTACTGGTCAATGCGCTGACGTATCCTGAAACGCCACTCCAACACTTTCCTCTCCTGCCCCCAACTCAAAACAAAATGTTATTGGAATTCGGGAATCAAGGAAAATCGATCGATATCCCTGCAACGACTCTTCATGAAAGTTTCCAACAACAGGCAAAACGACATCCGCAACGCATTGCTTTGATTGATAACCAGCAACAATTGAGTTATGCGGAATTGGAACAGCGCAGCAACCAATTAGCCCACCTGATACAAGAGCGCTACCAGCAGGTGACGGGGCGACCACTGTCCCCAGATACTTTACTGCCCATTTGCCTGAATCGCGGGGTAGACATGGTGATTGCCATGTTGGCTATAATGAAGGCAGGTGCGGCCTATCTGCCTCTCGATCCGCAAATACCGTCACAACGACTGGCCTATATTCTGGCCGACAGTCAAGCTCAGTTGGCAGTGATACAGATGGCACACCAAGCCCGATTGCGCGATCATGACCAGAATCTGGCTCTGCTGGCCTTAGATAATCCCAACGATGATTATCGTGACCAACCGGACTGTGCGCCAGAAACCGCTACAGGGCCACGATCTCTGGCCTATTCTATTTATACTTCTGGGACAACAGGGCATCCAAAGGGAACCTTGTTAGAACATCGCGGCGTATTGACTATGCTTGATGGTCAATACGCCGCTCTTATTGAAGGCACTGAGTTTCCTCAACGTTGGTTACAGTTCGCTTCTCTGGCATTTGATGCCCATGTGTTCGAGACGTTTATCGCCCTGTGTTTTGGTCATTCTTTAGTGATTGTTTCGGAAGAAGAGCGCCATGATCTCGACCTGTTGATAAAATTAATCGAACAATATCAGGTTGAAGGGAGCATTCTTCCACCTACACTGCTGAAAACAAAACCAGCATTGCCTGCAACATTGCAAACCATTCTGGTCGGGGGCGAATCCACTCCACAAGCCATTTTGGATCACTACTCAATGCAAGGCCGGAGATTGTTCAATGCGTATGGCCCGACTGAAGCCAGCGTGTGTGCCACCATACACCGTTATCAAGGAGATGGGGATAATAATCGCAATATTGGCCAACCGTTTCCGGGTGTCCATGCTTATGTGTTGGATGAGCAATTGCAGTTAGTACCGATGGGAATGAGTGGGGAACTGTACCTTTCCGGGCCTGTATTAGCCAGAGAATATCTGGGAAAACCCGAGTTAACGGCAAAGGCGTTTATTGATAATCCTTTTGCGCAGTATGCCGACGATCAGAGGCTCTACCGCACAGGTGATCAGGCCCGTTGGTTGCCGAATGGGGAACTGGAATATCTGGGGCGCAAGGATTTTCAGGTAAAAATCCGCGGGCATCGGGTGGAATTGGCTGAAATAGAACAGGCGTTTATTGCCGCATCGGGGCTAAGCCAATGCACGGCGCAAGTACGCGGTCAGGATCGCTCACAAATCGTGGTCTACTATGTATCAGACATCTCCCTGAATGAAGATAATCTCCGCCGCACATTACATCTTTCCCTGCCAGATTACATGATGCCTTCCACATTCGTACAACTGGAAACCTTGCCAATGACTATCAATGGCAAGCTGGATGCAAGAGCATTACCTGAACCCGATTTCAAACAGAGCTATCACCTTTATCGGGCTGCAACCACAGAACTGGAGCACAAACTGCAAATTATCTGGCAACATATACTGGGGCTGAATGAAATTGGCATTGATGATGACTTTTTCCATCTGGGGGGGGATTCTATTTCCGTCATCCGCCTGATTTCAGAAATGCGTCGCCAGCAGTTAGCATGCAGCACCAAGCTATTACATCAATGCCGCACCATTGCCAAACTGGCAGTACAATTGGCAGAGACAACCGAAACCCAGATGCAGCACGCCGAACAGGGAATACTACAGGGTGATTTTTCTCTGCACCCCATTCAACATTGGTTTTTCGATCAGGCATTTTCTCAATCCAATCACTGGAATCAGGCTTTCTTGATTCAAGTTCCGCCTTTAATGCCACAGAAATTAGAAAACGCGATTCAGGCGCTGGCAGAACGCCACGATATGCTACGAGTTCGCTTTCTCTGCGCTGAACACCAACGTTATCTGGATATTTCACAGATGGCCCCAATGGCACTCGAAATTTGCCATTATGATCAATTAAACGAGAGCGAGTTCAACCATTGTCTGGATTCTTGGCAAAGTGATTTCGATATCGCCAATGGCCCGCTGTGGCGCATTGCTTATATTGATGGTTATCCAGATGGTTCAGCGCGTATTTATTGCGCCCTGCATCACTTGATTGTTGATGCGGTCTCATGGCGCATTCTGTTGGATGATTTGAAACAACTTTATCATGGTGAAGCACTCGGTCCTAAAACAGCCAGCTATCGGCAATGGCAAACAGCCCTGACGGAACAAACCCCCCACTTTAAGCCTCAACGTGAATTCTGGCAACAACAGTGTGTATCACAATATGACTATCGACCGTCACTGGATACTCATGATACCCGCCAGTACCTGTGGCAAACTCTGCCATCAGCAGCCAGTATCCGTCTGCTGAATGTGACCAGTGGCGCGGCAAAAAATAACCCTAATGAAGTATTGATGACTGCGCTGCTGCATACTCTGGATCATGTCAGCGGGATATCAAGCCACACGCTGCTATTGGAAGGGCATGGCCGCCAACTTTCATCCATTCCGTTGGATGTTGGCCGTACTGTTGGTTGGTTTACGGCTCTGTATCCCCTGCATTTTTCCGCCGATGGTGAAAAGAAGATTTCTTTGCAACAAGTCCAGGCTACCCTCGCCAACGTACCGGATTCAGGTGTTTCATACGGCACCCTGCGCAGTGCATTTTCTCTGCCTTATCCGGCAGTCGTGTTCAATTATTTAGGGCAATTGCAGGCACATGACAGTGATTGGCAAATTACCGCTGAAATAGCAGGTCAGACTGTCCATCCACATAATGCTGATAGCGGTTTGCTTACCCTCAACGTCTGGTTTATCGGCCAAGAGTTGCATTATCGCTGGGATGGTTTGCTAAGCCAGACGCAACTTGTACAGTTGGATCACCATTTCCAGACTGCATTGATGCTGTTAATCGACCTTCTGGCCTCTTCCTCCCATACTATTTCCTCCGATGCCAGTCCGGAAGAAATGGATAATGGCGTTGATGCGGATTTACTGATGAGACTGCCAGCAGGATTAGAACCTGTTTGGGTTTATCCTGCCAACAGCCTGCAACAGGGGTTCATCCACCATCACCTGAGCCATTCGCAAAATTCAACCTACCATTTCCAGTTTGTATTGGATTACGAGCAATCCATTGAACCCCGCAGTTACCGCAAAGCCTGGCTATGTGCGCAACAAAAGTATCCTATATTGCGTACGGGTTTTGACTGGCAAGAACAACCCCGGCAAATTGTGTTCCAGCATGCTGAATTGTCCTGGCAATACCATGATCTGAGTGATCATTCTGAGCCGGAACAAATGCTGGCTGAACTTAGCCGACAACAAAGCAGCCGGCCTTTCGACCTGCGTCAACCTGAATTGATGCGTGTTTGCCTCGTTAAACTGGCAGCAGAGCAATACAGCCTGATTCATACCAGTCACCATATTATTATTGATGGCTGGAGTAATCAGATATTGCTGGAATATGTTCACCATACTTACCAACAACTACTGGCGGGTCAAACTCCAGATACCCACAGCGATACAGCCTATCTGGCTACCCAGCGTTACTACGCCAGTCAAGCGGAAGAATGTCGCCGCCATTGGCAGCAAATCGGTATCACGCATTGGGAGAGCACCGATATTTCCCTGTTGTTAAATGCACCTGACAATGGCACGTCAGAAATCCAAGCTACAGTGCATCACACATTATCCCACTCTGTTGCTTTGTCATTGCAGGAAACCGCCCGCAATCATGGCCTGACACTCAACGTTATGTTGCAGTTTGCTTGGCACAAATTATTACACCTGTTTAGCCAACAAACTCAGACCATCATCGGCATTACGTTATCTGGACGCAATCACCCCATCTCAGAAATAGAAGATAGCGTCGGCTTATTTATCAATACATTACCTTTGATGATGGATTGGGAACCGCATCTGACTTGCCTGCAACAACTTCATACACTTCATCAGCGCATGATTGATTTGGATACTTACAGTTATCAGCCTCTGGCTGAATTGCCATTCATTGGTGAAAAACTATTTCAGACACTCTTTGTCTATGAAAATTATCCCACGACAAAACTGGATATCATGCAGGCCAGTGTAAGGGCTGCCAAAAACGATACCGACTACCCGCTGAACCTGATTGCCGAAGGTGATGTGAAACAAGGCCTGAAGCTCTCTCTGGCTTACAAACCCAGTTGCCTTAATGCAGAACGGGCCAATGCTATTTTGGAGATGTTAAGTGTATTGCTGGCTCGCCTGCCTTCTCATCTTCATTACCCGCACCAACGGCTATCGGCACTGAGTGACGACAAGCGCGGACAACTCTTGGAAGAGTGGGCTTTTTCTGCGCCAGAGTCAGAAACATGGGAGCCCAGCACCCTGCATGGTTTATTGGAAAAACAAGCGCAATTGACACCACAGCTTCCCGCATTAATGGATGACCACAAAACGTTGAGCTATCAAGAGCTGGATGAGGTTTCATCACATTACGCGGCCCAGCTTCGCGCAATATACCGACATCGTTTCCAGCGTGAGCTGGCTTCGGGTGAACTGATTGGCCTGTGCTGCAAACGCGGCATTGATATGATTGTCGCCTTATTGACCATCCTGAAAGCCGGGGCTGCTTATGTTCCGATGGATATAAAATCACCGACAGAGCGGCTGGATTACATCTTACAAGACAGCAAAATGCAGCTGGTGCTGACTGAGCCGGATCTGGCATCACTGTTTGATCGCCCCAACCTGCAACAGCTTTACCTGAGCGAACTGGAAGATGCAGGCACCACCAGCGATATACCGCTGCTTTTGCCACAAGTTGCGCTTGATCAGTTGGCCTATGTGATTTACACCTCTGGCACAACCGGAAAACCCAAAGGCACACTGATAGAACACCGTGGCCCTGCACTTATGGCGCGTAGTCTATTATCCAGACTAGGATTGGGATCGGCACCACCGGGCCTTCGCTTCCTGCAATTTGCTTCCCTGGTATTTGATGCCCATTTAATGGAAAGCTTCCCGGCATTTGCCGGTGGTCATGCTATGGTCGTGGCCTCTGACACGCAGCGTTATGATTTGCAGGAACTCCAAACCTTGTTGCAAAAATGCCAAGTAAATTATGCGATGCTGCCACCCGCCTTGCTCAAACTCAAACCGACATTGCCGGATAGCTTGCAATGGCTGGCGATAGGCGGTGAAGCAGTATCTCAGGATGTGTTGGATCACTATACCGCTCAGGGACGCAATGTGTTTAATTGCTACGGTCCCACCGAAGCCAGTGTATTAACTACCGTTAACCCTTATCGTTACAATGGTGCAGCCAATATCGGCAAACCACTAACACAGTACGGGGTCTATGTATTGGATACCAATCTGCAACCACTGCCTGTCGGTGTACCGGGTGAATTGTTTGTGTCAGGTATAGGATTGTCCCGAGGTTATCTGAACCAACCCGCACTGAGCCAAGAAAAATTCATAGCCAATCCATACCAACAACACACGGATCATCCTCGCTTATATCGTACTGGCGATATTGTCCGCTGGCTGGATGAAGGTTCATTGGAATACCTTGGCCGTAATGACAGTCAGGTGAAAATTCGCGGGCATCGGATCGAGCTTGGGGAAATTGAGAGTGTGCTTACCACTGTTTCTGGTGTCGATCAAGCTGTCGCTATCATTCATAGCAAAGAATCCCCTCGGATTGTTTGTTACTACACTTCGACCAGTGATACAGAGCCAGAGGAAATCCGAAAATCACTGGTTCAAATGTTACCTAACTATATGCAGCCCAGTGCATTGATCCCGTTACCCCTTATTCCGATGACCATCAATGGTAAGCTGGACCGCCGTAAGTTCCCTGCTCCTGACTTTACTGATTTACAACAGGAATACATTCCCGCAGAAACACCTTTGCAACAGCAATGCTGCGATATCTGGACAGAACTGCTGCCCTCTGAACGCATCGGTATAGACGATAACTTTTTTCAACTGGGCGGCAACTCCATTATGGCAATTCAGCTGAGCAATCGCCTCAGTCAGGTATTGCAACGCCAGATACCTTTAGCCGCACTGAATCGGCATCCGACCGTCAGATCGCTGTGTACTTTCCTGTCAAGTCACACAGAGCAACTTGACGAAATACCGAAAGCAGATTTACAACGCGGTATCCTGTCTTTTTCCCAAATGCGACTCTGGTTTATCGAAACGCTGATGCAGGAAAATAATGTTTATCATATTCCGCTATTATTCAGTCTGCGGGCCGATACCCAAATAGACAGTTTTATCCTTAGCCTGCAAGCGGTAGTCCACCGTCATCAGGTATTGCGTTGCACCTTTGAGCAAGATGAAAAAGAAGCGTTTTTCCTGCAATCCCATGATGATCCGTTGGCCGTTCCCTGTGCTGAAGTGCAGGCCGATGCGTGGTTCGATTTCTTGCGGCAGGAGATCTTCCAGACCTTTGATTTGCGCCATGAGTACCCCATCAGGGCCAGACTACTGCAACGGGTTGAAACGGATGGGCAAGTCTCCCACTTCTGCCTGATCAACGTTCACCACATCAGTTTTGACGGCTGGTCGCTGAATGTATTATTAAGGGAATTGGCCGAGTTTTATGCCGCAGAATTGAGCCAACGTCCACCAGCATTATCACCGTTGTCTATTCAATATATGGATTATGCCGCTTGGCAACAGCAATCGCTGTCCAGCGATAAACTGGATCAGCTAAAACAGTTCTGGCTAAAACGGTTGCAGCACAGCCCTCAACTGGAGCTTCCCTGTGACTACCCACGTCCCGACGTTTTTGACCACTGTGGTCACACGGTTGCTTTTTCCATCGCACCACAATTAAGCCACCAACTGCGACAATTAGCCTGTCAATTGGGGGTCACCCTACATGCGGTGTTGCTGACTGGTGTTAATTTCCTGCTGCTCAAATATTGCGGTCAGCGCGATATCATTGTCGGCAGCCCGATTGCCAATCGTTCACATCCACAATTGGAACCGCTGATTGGCATGTTCGTCAATATGTTGGTACTGCGTAATCAGATAGCGACAGATTGGAGTGTGACTGAACAAATCCGGCAGGTATTCGGCAACACCAATTCCAGCCAGCAGCATCAGGATATGCCTTTCGAGAAACTGGTTGAGTCCCTGAACTTACAACGTGATTTATCACGCCACCCGCTGTTTCAAGTCTCTTTTTCCTTGGAACAAAAAACGAATGATATTGATGCCCCTTTTGCCATGCAGAGTCTGGCGGATTTGTATGATGTTGCCAAGTTTGACCTCGGCTTCTATTTTGAAGACGGTCATGAAGCGCTGACTGGCAATATTAACTATGCTACCGCACTGTTTGCGCCAGCTACCATTGATGGGATGGTTCAGCATTTACAGAATATACTGATGCAAATAGCGGCACATCCTGAGCAATTGGTGAAAAACATCAGCCTGTATTCGCCGCAAGAAAGAATCGCATTGTTGAAACCGCCAATGGAAACACAGGACGCAGCTCTCTACCGCCATCCGCTGTATCAAGGCATTCTCGATTGGGCTAAGCAACACCCGGATGATATCGCGTTGATTGATGCCATCGGCCAATGCAGCTACGCCCAATTGCTCAAGTCTGCACAGGTATTGGCGGCGCAAATCCATCAACATCCCCGCAATCAATCTGAACTGGTTGCGGTTCAGATCAGTAAAGGCCGGGCGCAAATCATCGCTGTTCTGGCTATTTCACTGGCAGGACGGGCTTATGTGCCGATGGATGTATCCTGGCCTCAACCGCGTTGCCAGAAGATCATAGAACAAACTGGAACACAGTTGGTTCTCAGTACCAAACCGTGGGCAGTAGAAACCTGTGAAGTTATCCAAATAGCTCCTGACGGACGCGCCCTGCACTTGCCCGCACCGAAGCCTATGTCCCTTCCTGTCCCTATTTCCTGTGACAGTCTGGCTTATGTGATTTTCACTTCTGGATCAACAGGCACACCAAAAGGCGTTGCTATCCGGCATGACACCGCGAATAACACCTTGATAGACATCAACCGGAAACTTAACGTCGTACCGGGAGATACTTTGCTGGCGCTCAATGCTCTGTGCTTTGATCTGTCGGTTTATGACATCTTCGGCGCTTTAGGGGTGGGAGGAAAACTGGTTATTCCTAGCGAAGAACAACGATACCAACCTCACGCCTTATTGAACCTGATCCGTGAACATAGCGTCACTATCTGGAATGCAGCCCCCGCGTTATTCGAGCTGCTATTGCAGGAAGTAGAAAACCGGACAGAGCTGCCGGTTGTTGCAACAGATGTTGTTGCAACAGATATTATTGGAACAGATATTGTTGTGGCCGATAAAGCCACAACAGATAAAATTGTAATGGACAGAGTACTATTAACCGGTGATTGGATCCCGGTTAACCATGTTCAGCGTTGCCGTGACTGGCTTCCCAACTGCCGTATATTCAGCGGCGGTGGCGTTACCGAAGCCTCAGTCTGGTCGATTTTATTCGAAGTACCACAAGGTGCCAGCTATAACCAGAGCATTCCTTATGGCAAGGCACTGGTCAATCAGGCTTTTTTGATCCTGGATAATGATCTGGAACCTGTACCGGCCCAGGCCATTGGTGAAATGTACATCAGTGGTGTCGGCTTGGCGATTGGTTACTATCGAGACCCGATCCGCACGGAAGAACGTTTCATCCAACATCCGATAAGTGGTGAACGTCTGTATCGCACAGGTGATTTAGGTCGCTGGCTGCCAGATGGCAATATTGAATTTTTGGGCCGGATAGATAGTCAGGTTAAAGTCAATGGTCATCGGGTTGAACTGGGGGAAATTGAAAATACGCTGATGGCAATCGAAGGTATCCGCCAGTGTGCGTTGGTCAAAGCCAGTGGTTCATCTGATAGCCTGGCCGCTTATTACGTCAGTGATGTACCCCTTGATGAAACTGATTTGCGCCAGCGTCTTGCCCAAACGCTACCGCCATATATGGTGCCGGCTATATTGGCACGGATGCCAGAACTACCACTGAATTCCAGTGGAAAAATAGACCGTAAGCAGCTGTCGGCACTCCATCACTTCGCGCCAAAACAGCATCACTATCAAGCGCCGCAAACTGAAAAAGAACAGCAACTCTGTCAGCTCTGGCAACAAAAACTGGGTCTGGAGCATGTTGGCGTCAACGATGACTTTTTTGAATGTGGAGGCACATCCATTCTGGCGATCCCTGTCTGCCAACAGATGTCTGCCTTGCTAGGGCAATCGATCCCCGTGATGGAACTGTTCAAGCAACGCAATATCCGTGGCATTCTGGGCAGTCTGGCATACCAATTGATACAACCGCTGAACAAGAAAACAGCTCAGGAAACATTGTGGATGATCCATCCAGCGATGGCAGGATGCGAAGTTTATCTGAATATCGCCAAAAAGCTGGAGGGGCAATTGCATTGTCTGGGTGTCGATAATTACAACCTGTACCACCGGCCGTTAATCACCTCCTTGCATGACATTGCCCGGTTCTATCTGGAACAAATGGAATGCTATCAGCCATTGGCACAAGGCCCTGTGCATATTCTGGGTTGGTCAATGGGAGGATTGATTGCGCTGGAGATTGCTGCCCAACTGGAAGCCAAAGGGATCACTGACATCCATCTTTACCTGCTGGATAGTTTCTATCAGGTTAGTTTAAGCTCCATGCACCCAAGCTGGCGGCAAATTCTGTTGCAGGAATTGGGATTGGAAGGTGATGCCGCAGCGCGGGCATTGGAAGCCGGCCCAGCGGATGATGCCATTTGCCAGAATAAAATTTCTCAACCCTTGCAACATAGTCGAGTCACTCTGTTCAAAGCGACCCGACTGCCGAAATTCCATTCCGAATTAACCAAGGAGGAATTGGCACCAACAGAGGCAATGTACGCCAGTGATAACCATATAGGGCAAACTTGCCAACATCTGTCCGTCATACCACTGCTTTGTGACCACCACACTATTATCGAGCAGGAAGTGCAACTTATCGGAGGGATGTTGGAAATGGTGGATTAATCTAACTTTTTGTGAAAATAATGGCGTAATTTTTATGACAGTAAAGCATATTGATCGTATCGAATAATAAATATATCAGGCCCGGTTTGCCAATGAACTTGGGCCTGTTTTAATTTGTATTTGACCCAAACACTGACGCAAAATTGGAGAATATCAGAAAATTCATACCATAAAGAATAGAGATTGCTATAAATAGTATGTACTTTAGAATGTCAACTCAGGAGGCAGATAAAACCTACCCCCTATCACAACTAAAAAAAGAAAATGAACTACAGCTTAATGATAAAAGCGAGAATATAATATGGGGGTACCACATTAACACTATGAGAATGACTGTCTTGAGTTGCTGAGGCTCCATGGCTATGCGATTTTCCCCCTCCTTCTGACCCTGAAAAACTCCATTTATAACTAGGACTCCTCCCATTCCTCTCATATATAGCTTGCCCGTCCCCCCCTTCATTCCCCGCACTTTTAATAGAGTGACTGTGCGATGGGATCTCAGAAAGTGTTAGGGTATGCCCGTTAACATTAACTCTAATGCTGGGGGTTTTTGTATCTGAAGTTACATTAAAAGACTTGGCATTATTATTCCCCTGTACCTTTTGATTATTGGTTTGATTAACATTGGTAAATCCGGTAGAGCCAAGTACAAATCTATCCCGTAAATCCGGCCTTCCACTTTGGCCATCACATAATGCCCACCCTTTTGGCATTTCAGACGCAGTTCCGGCAAACATCATCACCATCCCTTTCTGGAAGGTTTGCTCAGGAGTAAGGCCAATACCATTTCCATTTACTTGAATACCATTGCTGACAACAACTTTTAAACCATTATTTTCATCAGCACTTAATCCACTATTGGCCGCAAGTTTAACACTCATCCCTTTGGCATTAATTTGAATACCATCGCTGACAACGGCTTTTAAACCATTACTCTCATCTGCAATTAACCCACTGTTGGGCACGAGTTTAACGCTCACTCCTTTGCTATTAATTTGAATACCTTCCCCGGCATCAACAGATAACCCCCCGCTGCTTAACGCCAGACCCCCGGCACTACCGGAAGTTTGCCCATCAGTACCTTGACCACCGCCACCATTGACTTGTGAGCCTTTCGCCAGTTTTAACGACACATTATTAGTGCCGACAGCAAGGCCGTTCCCCTCACCAACGCAGATACCATTTATTTTATACACCAACCCGGAACCAAGGTCGGTTGCTAGCATGTCCTTCACGCTAATTAACGGTGCATAGTCAGTGGCGGTACTGCCTGGATTTAATTTAAGTTGCAGTGTTCCGCTATCATCCAGTTTGAATCCATCACCAGAACCTTCTTGATCTGAGGCTTGCCCTGTGGCACGTAGCCCGACATTTGCCATATCAATTAAATCAGCAAAATCAGTTTGCAATGGAATACTGCCCGATTTAAAACGTTCTTTTAGTGCATCTGCTAGCGGTATTGCATTTATTTTAGCTGTAAACAAACTTTCCGAATTACGATTGTTATCAGTCATTTTATTCTCCAAATTGATGAACATTTATAACATTGACGGAATATTTTTCAGGACTCAGAAGGACTCTTCTTGTATATAAATACATTTATCATCTTTTTTATTTGAATGTTTTTTTGTTCCTATTTTCCAAGGTAAGAATCATCACATAACAACCACGCAGAGTTCCGATATTTTCGGTCATAATAAAATAGAAACCTCATTGAATTTTTTGGCATTTTTATAAAGTAATCTTTGGTGCGTCAGTCCTGAATGATCATATATTCAACATTCGGTAACTTAATGAAAACACTCTATTAATTCATATTTAACTCACCTAATCAGGTTTAAAAAATAACAAGTTTCAACAGACAAGACATAATATCTTCATTTTCATTTACATGTAAATAAAGATGCATAAAAAGCAAATTGCATTATTGGCAATGTACTCATTATCGCTTTTTCGGCACGATGACTATCGATGTAATCATGATATTGCCAAAAAATTCAGAATGATATTTCCTGTCATTTTGTGGCGGTAGCTTTATCTGAATATATTTCCTTGCATCCTATCTTAATTGAAACCAATCATAACAATTTCTTAAAAGAGGCTATTATGTCTACAAGTACATCTCAAATTGCAGTTGAATATCCTATTCCCTCTTATCGTTTCATTGTTTCTGTTGGGGATGAACAAATTCCATTTAATAGTGTTTCAGGACTGGATATTAGCTATGAAACCATTGAGTACCGTGATGGTGTAGGTAATTGGTTAAAAATGCCCGGCCAACGTCAACCGATCAATATTACTCTGCGTAAAGGTGTTTTCCCCGGCAAAACTGAACTGTTTGATTGGATTAATTCTATCCAGCTTAATCAAGTTGAGAAAAAAGATATTACCATCAGCTTAACCAATGACGCAGGCACCGAATTATTGATGACCTGGAATGTTGCTAATGCTTTCCCTACCTCGTTGACTTCCCCTTCCTTTGATGCCACCAGCAATGATATCGCCATTCAGGAAATTAGCCTGATAGCTGATCGCGTAACCATGCAAGCTGTTTAAGGCATTACATAGTTAATCATTTTGTATAAAGGAATTTTTATGACAACCGTTACCAGTTATCCCGGCGTTTATATTGAAGAATTAAATAGCCTGGCTTTATCTGTATCAAATAGTGCCACAGCCGTTCCTGTTTTTGCCGTGAATAAAGAAAACAAACATTTTAATGAAGATACTACATTCCGAATTAATTCCTGGATGGATTATCTAGATTTGATTGGAGACTTTGACAACAAAGATAAGTTGTCAGTTTCTCTGAGGGCTTATTTTACCAATGGCGGAGGCTACTGCTATCTCATCCAGACTCAGAATTTAGAAAAACTAATTCCAACCTTAGATGATGTCACTTTGCTGGTTGCGGCGGGTGAAGATATTCAAGAAACCGTAACAAATTTATGCAAGCCAGGAAAGGGGCTATTTGCCATTTTTGATGGTCCTGAAGAAGCATTGACTATCGATGGTGCAGAAACGGTCAAAGAAAAGTATGACGCCACACCATTTGCCGCAGTTTACTACCCGTGGTTGAAAGCAGATTGGGCAAATATTGCCATTCCACCGAGTGCTGTTATGGCAGGGGTTTATTCCTCCGTCGATTTATCCCGCGGAGTGTGGAAGGCTCCTGCCAATATCGCTCTGAAAGGCGGTCTGGAGCCTGAATTTTTGGTCACGGATGAATTGCAGGGCGCATACAACTCCGGCCGTGCCATCAATATGATCCGAAATTTCAGCAATACCGGTGCCACCGTTTGGGGGGCAAGAACACTGGAAGACACTGACAACTGGCGTTATGTCCCTGTGCGCCGACTGTTTAATACCGTCGAGCGGGATGTTAAGCGCGCCATGAGTTTTGCCATGTTTGAACCTAACAACCAGCCGACCTGGGAACGCGTCAGGGCGGCAATCAGCAATTATCTTCATAGCCTGTGGCAACAAGGGGGACTGGCGGGTAGCAAAGAAGAAGAAGCTTATTTCGTGCAGATTGGCAAGGGCATTACGATGACGCCAGAACAGATTAATCAAGGGCAGATGATTGTAAAAGTCGGCTTGGCTGCTGTTAGACCTGCGGAGTTTATCATTCTCCAGTTTACGCAAGATGTAGAACAGCGTTAATCACATTGATTGATGAGGAATTATCATGTCAGCTAATCTAAAAGCGCCCGGCGTTTCTATTGAAGAAGATGCTTCCCTTGCATTGTCTGTCAGTAATAGCGCAACTGCCGTGCCTGTTTTTATCGGTAAATTTACCCCGAAAGTAGCGGATTCAGCTCAGGTCTGTACCCGTATCAACAATTGGCTTGAATTTACTTCTGCTTTTTCTCTGGCACCAGTAACCGAGATTACCATTAAATCGGACATTGAGCTTTCTTCCGGCGATGAAGTAAAAGCTGTCCCTGCCACCGAAGATCCCAAAAAATGGATCCACAATATTGAGAGAATCAATCAATCTCCAGCCGTAGAAGCCTTGAAGCTCTATTTTCAGAATGGGGGCGGGGCTTGTTATATCTACTTATTGGACGATATTAATGACGATTTGGCTCTGGCTGCCATTCCCGAACTGATTGAACAAAAAGGGGATATTACTCTTCTGGTTTGTCCAGAAGAAGATCAGGGTTATAAAAACAGAGTCTATAGTGCAGTCAGCCCCCTGTTGAACAGTGATAACAAAAAAGTGGGCTATTTCCTGATTGCAGATAGCCTTGATGGTAAATCGGTGTCTGGCATGGCAAATAGCACCAAGATCGCCGCCTATTATCCTCAGTTGGAAACAAACCTGAAACTCTCCACCTTGCCCGACGAACAGAGCATTGTTATCAGTGGTTATGAGAATGAATCAGGCAAGAACAAGCTGAAAACTCTGGATAAACTTAGGGAAACAGATAAAGAGCTGGCACAAGAAATTGATATCAGGTTGCAAGAAATACAACAAGATAATCTCACCCTTTCACCCAGTGCTGCCATAGCAGGAATTTATTGCCAAACTGATAGCCAGCGTGGTGTCTGGAAAGCCCCCGCCAACGTGGCACTCAGCGGAATCAAGGGCCTGACTGATAAAGTCGATGACGAACGGCAAGGCACCATGAATGATAATGGCATCAATGTTATCCGTTCATTTACCGGCCGTGGCCTGATGGTTTGGGGGGCGCGTACTTATGCTCAGGACGGTGAAATTAACTGGCGTTACATTCCTGTCCGTCGCCTGTTCAATTCCGTTGAACGCGATATCCGCCAGGCACTGCGGGCGGTGTTATTTGAAACCAATAATCAACCGACCTGGATGCGTGCCAAGGCCGCCGTTGACCAATATCTTTATGCCCTTTGGCAAAAAAATGCCCTGATGGGGAACAGCCCGGAAGAAGCCTACTTTGTCCATATTGGTCAGGATATCACTATGTCTGATGCTGATATCAAACAAGGCAAAATGATCATGAAAGTAGGTCTGGCCGCAGTACGGCCGGCTGAATTTATCGTTCTGCAATTTACGCAGGATATCGCTCAGTAATCTCCATGATTAAACACAGGCACTGTATTAACAGTGCCTATCTAACCATTTTGGAGGAGATGATGGTGGAAAGAATTCAACCGGGCGTGACCTTAACAGAAAGTATCATTACCACAGGCCAGCAAGAGATACCCAGCGCAGTGCCCGTATTTATTGGCTATACCGCCCATAAACCACAGCAATTAAAACTACAGCAAGCAGTAACCGCAGTTCGTATCGACAATCTGGCGGAATATCACCAGCTATTTGGTGACGATCATCTGATGGCGTTGGCAGTCAGGCACTATTTCGATAATGGCGGGCAACGGGCTTTTATTTTACCGCTGCAAGGCAATATCCCCTCTGCAAATATCACCCAAGCGGAAGCCGAAATCCTGATGGCAGCATTAAGCTCTGATGCGGTAACCGAAGCCATTGGCGGTGAAACACAAATTACCCTGATTTTGGCACCGGATATCGCCCGGCTGAATGACAGTGTGATTGAGGATCAAAACACCTTAGTCAATCTGTGGTCTGAAAGTTGGACGACACTGCTGCAACTGAGCCAAATCCGTTCCAACCTTTTTCTGCTGCTGGATGCGCCGGATGAAGTTGAACAAGCTCACCAATGTCTGAAAGATTTATCATCAGCGTATCGTCAATGGGGAGCGGCCTATTGGCCTCGTCTGGAAACCACTTATCAGGACGTATCCAGCAAAGATACAGCCAGCAAAAAAGATATCGTGCTCTCCCCCACCGCCGCCATCGCAGCACTTATTCAGCGCACAGATAGCGACGTCGGTGTGTGGAAGGCTCCGGCCAATATTGCCCTGTCTCAGGTTATCCGGCCGGTTAAATCCTATCTTCAGGGGAGTGTGCTGTTTAACGCCAATGGCACTTCACTCAACGTAATCCGCAGTTTCCCCGGCAAAGGCATACGCGTATGGGGATGCCGCACGCTGGAAAACACAGACAGCACGCCATGGCGTTACCTGCAAACCCGGCGTCTGGTTTCTTATGTCACCGTGCATTTGGCGCAATTGGCCCGTATGTACCTCTTTGAACCCAATAACGAACTGACATGGATGAAATGCAAGGGACAAAGTTACAACTGGTTACGGCAATTGTGGTTACAGGGCGGCTTGTACGGCTCACGGGAAGATGAAGCATTTACTGTGCTGCTAGGAGTCAATGAGACGATGACCGAAGAGGATATCCGTGCCGGAAAAATGGTCATGAAAGTCGCCCTGGCCGTATTGTCTCCCGCTGAATTTATCGAGATCAGTTTGGTGTTTGATACCCAGACGGGAGCGCTTTTGTCTTAAGAAGGAAAGAGCACAATGAACGATTATTACACCCCCGTGGTATCCCACCGTTTTATGGCGAGTTTTATTTTCAATGGCATTCCCGATCCGCTGGATATCCGCTTTCAGCGCATTTCCGGCCTGAGTCGGGAGCTTCAGGTGACCCAGCACAGTCAAGGCGGCGAAAACGCCCGCAATAACTATCTGGCCGAGAAGATCCAACATGGCACATTAACGCTGGAACGTGGCGTGATGACGGTTTCTCCTTTGACCTGGATGTTTGACCGCGTATTACGCGGAGAAAAAATCGCCTATGCGGATGTGGTGATCATGCTGTTAAACGAAAATTTACTGCCCGTATCCAGTTGGACACTGAGCAAGGCCTTGCCGGTACGCTGGCAAACCGGCGACTTTGACGCGAACAGCAACGCCATTTTGGTGAATACCCTTGAACTGCGCTATCAGGATATGTGCTGGTTGGGAGTCAAAGTATGACAGTAGAAATCAGAGAGTTAATCATTCAGGCAAAAGTGGTGTCATCAGCGCAACAGACTGAATCAGACCGACAAGGCCATTCGTTGATTCAGGAAAGCCTGGATGAAGCAATCCTGATTGAAAAAATTAAACGCGAAGTGTTGGCCGCATTACGCGATGAGGAAGGGTGGCGTCCATGAGTCTGATTGAACGTGGTTTAGCAAAGCTGACCATTAATGCTTATAAAGACAGGGAAGGGAAAATACGGGCAGGCACCGTACAAGCCATGTATAACCCCGATTCCCTGCAACTGGATTACCAAACGGATTATCAACAATCTCAGGCTATTAATAACGAGAAACAAAGCAATATTTATGTACAGGCCAAGCCCGCAAGGTTATCCCTTGAGTTGATTTTTGATGCCACGATGCCGGGTAACAAAACCCCCGTTGAAGCTCAGTTAATGCAGCTCAAACAACTGTGCAGTGTGGATGCCACCAGTAATGAAACGCGATTCCTGCAAATTAAATGGGGAAAAATGCGTTGGGAAAACCGCGGTTATTTTTCTGGCAGGGCGAAAGGTCTGTCTGTGAATTACACCCTGTTTGATCGTGATGCCACTCCCTTGCGGGCGCGGGTCATTCTGACACTGGTGGCGGATGAAAGTCTGGTTTTGCAGGAGACAGAACAAAACCTGAAATCGCCGGCAAAAATCGCCTTACGGGTACAAGATGGCGTATCGCTGGCGCTGATGGCAGCCGGTACGGCATCAACTCTATCCGGCGGCGTCGATTATTTGACACTGGCCTGGCAAAACGGTCTGGATAACCTCAACGGGTTCGTACCGGGTGAAATATTACAGGCTACCAAAGGAGAAGACGCACCATGAGCCATCAACTGAAAATTATTGCAGATGGCAAGGTATTGTCTCTTTTGGCTGCCGTCGATGTGGATACCTATTACCGTGTTAACAGCATTCCTTCGGCAACACTGAAACTCAGCCTGCCGGACAGGCCATTTTCCTCTTTCAGCCAGACAGACGTACAGGCAGAACTGGCCCATTGTCAGGTAGGTAAAACCCTGCGTCTGGAAGTGACTGATGGCAGCCGGAAATCGGTGTTATTTAACGGCCTGGTTACCCGTAACACGTTGAAGATAAAAAATAAGCAATTAATGCTCACGTTGCTCGTCAAGCATCGCTTGCAACTGATGGTGGATACCCAACATTCACAACTGTTTAAAGACAGCAACGAAAAATCCGTCTTAAACACCCTACTGAATCAGGCTGGCATCAATGCTCACTTTGAACGGATAGCTGCATTGGATCAAAAGCATGAGCAGATGGTGCAATTTCGCTGTTCAGACTGGCGTTTTCTTCTGTGCCGGCTATCAGCCACTGGCGTATGGCTGTTACCCACGACAGAAGGCGTTCGGCTTGCCCAGCCTGAATCCCTGAAATCGAATTCAACCTATACCCTGAAAAGCCGGGGGGATGAGAAAAAAGATATCGTCGTCAAAGATGCAAGCTGGCAGTTTGACAATCATCTTAACCCCACTTCACTGGAAGTCAGTGGCTGGAATATCAGTAAACAACAGGAATTATCCGGCGGCCGCTACGGCAGTGTTGCCGTGGGAAAAGCAGCACTCTCCCCTGACAGGCTGGTGTCTTTGAATAAAACAAGTTGGGACATTCGCTACAGCAGCCCGTTAACCACCCAAGAAAGTGGCTATCTGGCACAGGGACTATTGCTGAACCAGCGCGTATCTGGCGTCACAGGCGAATTCCTGCTTAAAGGCGATGGACGTTATCAGTTAGGGGACAACATTCAATTGACGGGATTTGGTTCACAACTGGATGGTACAGCCAGCATTACCGCGGTTCGCCATCGTTTTAACCGGCGAATTGATTGGGAAACCACCCTGAGCATGGGCTTACAACAGGAATATCTGCCCGTGTTACCCGATGCCCCCGAACTGCATATTGCGACGGTAGCAAAGTACCAGCAGGACAAGGCAGCCTTGAACCGCATTCCGATTATTCTGCCGGTGCTGAATCGCCCGAATGAATTTCTGTGGGCAAGACTAGGGAAGCCTTACGCCAGCCACGAAAGCGGTTTCTGTTTCTATCCAGAACCCGGTGACGAAGTGATTGTCGGATTCTTTGAAAATGATCCACGTTATCCGGTAATTCTGGGAGCAATGCACAACCCGAAAAATAAAGCACCTTTAGAACCCACCCAAGATAATCAGGAAAAAGTTTTGGTGGTTAAGCAAGGTGAAAACCAACAACAACTTGTCATCAATGGCAAAGAAAAAATTATCCGAATCAATGCGGGAGATAATCAAATAGCGCTCCAACAGGATAAAGATATTTCTCTGTCAACGAAAAAAGAATTAACACTGAAAGCGCAGACAATGAATGCCCAAATGGATAAATCGCTCAATCTGTCCGGCAAAAACAGTGTTGAAATCAAAGGTGCCAAAATTAATCTTACCCAGTGAAAGGTGAACAATGGAAAACCAAATACTGACACAACTCTATGGTCGTGGTTGGGCGTTCCCTCCCGCGTTTTCCCTTGAAAAGGGGGTAGAAATGGCTGAGGGGGCGGAAGATGTGCGCCAGAGTTTGCACATTCTGTTCAGCACTGATCCAGGGGAACGCCTGATGCGCGAAAATTATGGCTGCGGATTAAATGATTTTATGTTTGAAAATATCCGTAACGAACTGTTTGCTGAAATTGAATCCCATATCCATGACAGTGTATTGCGTTATGAATCACGGGCGGATATTACGGATATTCAGGTCCTTCAGTCGCCAAACAGCAAAAATACCCTGCAAGTGCAGGTCATGTATCGCCTGCGGGGAAGCGATATCAATCAGCAAATTCAGGGAACACTGGCATTGAGTGAAGGTCGGGTGATGGAGGTGGTATGAGTGAGTCCATTGTGACAGATGGAGACATGCTCCAGTTTGATTTCAACTTTGGGAATCGACAGGTGACACCTTCCAGTCCAGCCAAGATCAGTGGCACAGGACATGCACAGGTAAACAGCAAAAAAACCTGCATTCTGGGGGATGAGAAACAAGTCAGGGTTTCTGCAACCTATATCACTGCAACACACACTACGCCGGGAACCGGCACCATTACCATAGACACACTGGACGCCAGCCAGCAGGCTCTTCACTGTACCAGTGGCGCGGCTTTAATTATCAAGGGGCAAAAGTTTATAGCCATGTTTACGCCTCAATCACCCGCCATGAATAATACCGTGAACCCGCCGCAACCGGATGTTACAACGGCTTCATTGGGCAAAGGAAGTTTTATTACTCAACAAAATTTTTCCACCGTGAATTAAGGTTTTGACTGAAACAAATCGAAATTAAACAGTGTGAATAATCCTTTATTCACAGAGAAATCTCTGTGCCACACAGGTGATATTATGGAATTAACTGAGTTAAATAATAAATTGTCAGACTTGGTGCCGATGAACGATTTTAAATTAGATAATCGAACCAGTTTGCAATTACTCCAATATATTGAAGAGTACACAAAAATAATTCCCTTCAATCAGGGTAATAACAAATGGAATGACTTTTTCTTTATGGCGAATAATACGCCAAAGAAACTTGCCAAATTATATCAAGGGGAAATCGAAGCCAATGGGGAATTATTACCTCATCAAGCTTTTCTATTAGCCGTATTGCGATTATTGGAAACACCAATATCCTTATTGAATACCTTACCTGCGGCTCATCGCAATCTCTATTATCGGGCGCTTTTAGGGCTGTCTCCCCGTCCGGCGCAACCCGATCAGGTTGCCTTGTCGGTGGAACTGAATTCAACAGTGACAGAACAACTGCTTACTAAAGGCACCTTGTTTGAAGCGGGACAAGATGAACAAGGCAATGCCTTACAATATGCACTGGATGCCAGTTTGCTGGCAAACCGTGGCTATATCAGTGATTTGTACTGGTTACGGCATAAAGAACAGCAGCAATGGGTTAGCGCGACCCCCTGGGATTTACAGGCACAGATAGCATTGCCATCTGATGGGATACGGTTATTCAGTGAAACGGATAGGGATAAATCTGTGCTGGGCGGCGTGTTAATCACTTCCGCACAGTTGGCGATGGAAGAAGGGACAAGAAAGATAACGGTTACCTTTGAGAAAGACATTGATAGCCAAAGTTTGCTGGCACAAATCAGCAGTGGCAACCAATGGCTGACCTTAACGTTAACTGCCGGGGGAAATAAAAAAGAAGTCATCCTGACGCTTTCAGATAAAGAGCCGGCAATCAGTGCCCCAGAGGATCTGGATAACCTGGTTTTCACCCAGCCAGTACTCCGGCTACAGGGAAAAGACAGTCAGGCATTGCCCGCGGTGACAGAACTCAAAGTGCAAGAAAAGACCATAAATGAAAACTCGTTCGAGACGTATCACATCACCCCCTTTGGCTATAGTCATGAGATTGAGCCATTGGAAGCAAACCCCGCGTTATGTCTTGGTATCACGGATGTCGAACCGGGGCAAACCTTGTCGTTATATTGGAAATTAAAATCGCCGCAGCAACCCAAAACAGTTTTTTGGTATTACCTGAACCCAAAGAGTCAATGGGTTGCATTGGATGCGTGGGTCAATGATGAAACCAAACGTCTGTATCAGGATGGCACATGGCAAGTTGTTCTGCCCGCTGACGCCTCCAAACAGGCAACAAAAATGCCAGCGGGACGTTATTGGTTAAAGGCAATCGTGGTTATCCCCACACATGAAGGCTCATGGGGAAAAAATCCTTGGTTATGCGGCCTGAGCTATAACGCCCTGACAGCAACATTGGTAAATGCCGATAGCATCAGCAACAACCATTTCTTGACACCATTACCGGCAGGCAGCATTCAGCGTCCGGTTGAACCCATCATTGTCGTGGCATCAGTCAACCAGCCTTGGGCGTCATGGAATGGACGTGTACCGGAAACCGACAGCGCTTTTTTTGAACGGGGAGCCCAGCACCTGTCCCACCGTAACCGAGCCTTAACCTGGGGCAATATGGCGACATTGTTAAAAGAACGCTACGTCAGCATTTTTGATGTTAAATACCCAGGCAATGATGAACTCACCCGAGTACCGACATTGGAAGAACAGAAACTGACAATCATTCCCGCCAACCAATACAACGACAGCGATGACCCTTTGCGTCCGGTACTAAACTCGGCACGTTTGCAAGAAATGGCCGAGTGGTTACAGCAAAAAGCCTCACCTTGGGCTGAGATTAAGATCAACAATCCCCGATACATTGAGGTGAACATCAATTACACGGTGGCTTTTAAGCCGGAGGTTAACAAAGATTTTGGCTATCGCCAGCTACGGCAGCAACTCAGTGAAGCGTATATGCCCTGGAGCGTCGATAAGCAGCGACCTGTCATGTTGAATAACAGCATTAACTATTACCAGTTGCTGGCGACCATTCAACAACAACCGCTGGTTGAGCGGGTCACCTGTCTGACACTGTATCGGGCGGATGCAGCTAAAGGCAGTGATATCACTGCATTGGTGGAAGCCAAAGATAATGAGGTGCTGATTTTAGTCTGGGACGCAGACGATAAGCTGCAATGCCGAGGAAATAACGATGAATAATCAAGATGCACTGTTTCATGAAGTGAAAGACGATATTCACTTTGATACCTTGCTGGAACAAGCCCATCAGGTGGTTGACCAACAGGCCGGAAAACTGTGGAGCGACACGGCGGAACACGACCCCGGCATCACTTTTCTGGAAGGACTCAGTTACGGTGTGTCAGATTTGGCTTACCGTCATACCCTTCCCCTGGCAGATTTACTGACTCCTGTACCAGAAAAACAGAATAAAGGAGAGGGAATTTTCTCCAAGGACTTTGGCCCTCATAAAACGCTGACTTGCGGGCCAATCACTACCGATGATTATCGGAAAGCGTTGCTGGACATGCATAGCAGCGACTGTGGCAAAAAAACTATTGACTGTGAAAAGAAAACGACTCTAAAGGATAAAGAAGATTTTCTGTTCCGTAACGTACAACTGGCACGTGAACCGGAAAAACAGCGCTATACCTATTGGTATGATGCAACCAAAAGGGAATATAGCTTTGTCAGTAGTGAAGGGGCAAAAGAGTTTACGCTGAGAGGCAATTACTGGCTCTATCTGGAACCCACCCGTTGTACGCAGGAGAACCTGACAGCAGCTACCCAGCAATTGGCAGACTTTTTGACCCAAAACCGCAATGTTGGGGAGTCAGTCAGTCAGATTATCTGGTCACAACCCGTTGATTTCCCACTATTACTGGATATCGAACTGGATGACGATGTACAGGATATCGCCGGTATTTTTGCTACCGTTTATAGTATCACAGAGCAGTATCTGATGCCTGAGGCACAGCGTTATCGCACTGAAACGCTGCAAGATGCTGGAATGCACAATGATGAAATCTTTGAAGGGCCACAGTTGGAACATGGCTGGATCCCTGAATTGCCGACAGCCCGTGACTATACGAAACGGATCACCCTCAATCTTAGCCGGCTGGTTAATAAACTGCTTGAGATTAAGGGCATTCAGAATGTGAATCGCCTTCAGTTGGACGATAGCTTTGACAAGACCCTGATTGAACCGATCAAAGAGGATAGCTGGTCATGGTCAATTAAAGAAGGCTACTATCCTCGCCTGTGGGGTAAAGATCCGCTTTATCAACTTGCACAACATAATGGCCCGTTGAGGGTGATCGCCAAAGGCGGGATCAGTGTTACGGTTAGTGAAGACGAGATTCGGGACAGTTTACCCAATCTCCCCCTGATTCAGAGTAAACCAGTAATATTACCTTATGGCCGGCATCGCGATGTGGGTCGTTATTACCCCGTCAGCGATACGCTGCCCGCTTGCTATGAATTACAGCAGCCTTTATCTGAAAGTGAACATGCCCAACGCTTGTTGTCACTTCATCAGTTTATGCTGCCATTTGAACAAATGCTGGCTTGCGGTTGTCAGCAAGTTGCCATGCTGCCACAATTGTTAGCTTTTCAGCGCGAGGGATATGAAGTCTGGGGTGATCAGTGGCCGTTTAAGCCGGGTTCTGTCAATGATGAAGCCCATCAGGATTACGCCCCCGCATTAAAGGCACTGTTAAAACAGATCGCGCTCGATAGCGATCACGAACTGGATATCGTCAATTACCTGCTCGGCTATTTTGGCACTGAACGGGCACCGCGTACCTTTACCACCCCCATCGATGATTTTCGCGCCGTGCAACAGGGCTATTTGGCTCAACAACCAACATTAACTTATCACCGTGCCAATATTCGGATTGATCAGGTTTCTTCGCTGCAAAAACGCATTGCCGCTCGTATGGGGTTAGGCGGTGAGCTGTTTGAACCGGAGCCTGACCTGAGCAAACTGCCTTTTTATCTGGTGGAGCATCGGGCATTGCTGCCAATCAAGCCCAATAGCCAGTTTGATAAAGAGCAGAAACCAGATTCAGTAACAGAAGAGAAAGAGAGCCAGACTGATCAGCATTATTTGGTGATTAAGCAAGCCGGTATTAATGGCAAGCTGAGACAGGGGCAAGTGATCAATTTGATCCTCTATGAAGGCGAACAGGGCAAAACCCAATTTACAGTGCGTGGTCAGATGATAGTCAGAACCGAGGGAGATCAATTTTGGTTGGACATAGGTAATAGCACCCAACTGGAATACAATCTGGAACGGGTAATGACCGCCGTCAAAGCAGAAAAAATGTTCTGGCAAAACGGCGTAGTCTGGATGGAAGATATGAACTACCGTCTGGCCTACGATAGTGATCAATCCCTGAATGGCAAGCCATTGCCTGACAACCAGCGGCGTCTGACCCGCACAGCACAAACCCCCTTTCCGTCCCTGATTGCGGTAGGTAATGAAATTACTCTGACCAAACATTTAGGGATAGTCGGAGTCACACAGGAATATGCTGATGAATCAGAAAAGTTACATGCAAAAGTCGTCAGCTTTGATCGCATCAAGGGCACCTTGATTATTGAACGTCAGGATAATTCGGCATTGGCGTTTCCGGCTCCGGAAGAAGCATGGCGATACAATTGGCATTTTTCAGGTGAGGAGTATGAAAAAACCGATCGTTTCTCATTTGTTATCAGCGTGGTGGTAAACAGTGATTTAATTAAAGTTCCCGGTGTTGATCCCTATAAATTAGAAGAGTGGGTTAAAGAAACCATTCTTACCGAGTTCCCTGCCCATATTTCTATGATTATTCACTGGATGGATCGGGAAGCATTTTCAAATTTCGGCACTACTTACCAACGTTGGCAAAATAATGGTGCACCTTTGGGTGATTCTGCCTATTCCATTCTGGAAAGCCTGACATTAGGTAAATTACCTTCCTCTTTAAAAGGAATAGGGACAATGCGTGTTGCTACTCCACACCAAAGAGAGGAAGTTGTCGGTAAAAATAATGATCAGTGGAATACCGATAAGATAATCCAGAATGAATTATTCTATGTTCCGAAAGAGAACGAATAAGAAAACAAACACCTACCAGTCACAATTTTATATTAAAAATAGTTTATGGAATTAACCATGAAAGAGATTCGTTATTCTGCAAAAAGACAAGGTCAACAAACTTTATCTAATGAAAAAGGTGTTGGGCCTGAGACTGATAAATTAAAAGATAAATTTAAAGACGGTAGTATTCCTTTACAAACTGATTTCAACCAATTAATTGATATTGCTGATATTGGTCGTAAAGCCTGTGGTCAGTCGCCACAACAAAATGGCCCGGGAACAGGATTAAAGCTGGGCGATGACGGTACACTTAATTTAAAAATAGGCTCTATTGACAATCAGGACTTTTCTCCATTAATCCTAGAGAAAGATATTTTATCTGTTGAACTTGGCAGTGGCCTGATTAATAAAACCAATGGAATATGTGTTGGTCAGGGTAATGGTATTGCTGTAAATAGTAATAATGTGGCAGTGAAACTAGCCACTAATAAAGGTTTAACTGTTGATGATAATGGTATTGCAATAAAATCAGGTAACGGTATTAAGGTCGATGCTGATGGTGTTACTATCGATCCTAATAAGGTTTTGCCAAAAGGCATGATTGTAATGTTTTCAGGCTCGGCAATACCACAAGCTTGGGCATTATGTGATGGAAATAATGGCACACCAAACTTAATTGATCGATTTATTCTAGGTGGAAAGATCAATGATATAAACTCTAAAAACAGTGCTACATTATCAGGTTCAGGGAACAATAAGAAGTGTGATAAATATAGTGATAATAAAGTAGTTTCTGTTAATATTAAAGTAAATGATACAAAATTAAATTTATCTCAAATTCCTAGCCATAAACATATTGGCGGAATGGCTTACTATGATTCAACAGGGTTTAAATATAGTTATTATTATCCTGGAGGGGAAAGTAGGCAACTTGATAATGTGGATCTAACTTATGATTTCAAATCAATTTCAAATAATGGTTATAGAAATTTACTTGCTTCAGCAAGAAAAAATCCACATTATCCCTATACTTCTTCTGAAGGTAGTGGTGCCGGCCATTCTCATAATGCTAATGCGATAGTTAGCTCGCATAATCATATAACGGATGTTATCCCACCTTACTATATTTTAGCATTTATCATGAAGTTATAATTTTTTAACAATGGGCGTTAATATTTTCGCCCATTAATTCCAATAATAGAATGCAAAGCGATTACTATTGTGAAAAAAGATCACAAAATAAATTCCAATAGTGTGATTGGTAAATTATCAATCGTACTTGAAATAGAAAAATATTATGGTGATAGAATATTTGAAAAATGCTCTAACTTATTTAAATTAAAATTACGTAATTTGATTAATGAAGAAGTGGAAAAATTAACAGCCCAGAACAATGATTCTTTATTAGGGAAATTAATTTTTGATCTTGGAGAGATAAATTTCGAAAATTTTGAGCGAGAATTTATCTGGCAATTAGAAAGGGAGCTAGAAAACAAAACCCATAAACTAAAACAAAACTTAAAACAGAAAATTGATATCAACTTATCAAGTTCAGGAAAAATTAAATCCACAAGTAAAATCCCATCAATATCTAAATATAATTTAATCACATCCAATAATTTAGATTTAGAGCAATCTGCATTAGAGGACATTAATAATTATTTAAAACATGGCATCTGGAAATTACCGATTTCATGGCAACATATAGAAAATGTTGAATTCAGTTCTTGGCTAACAGAAAACATTAATCTTCAACCACAACAATGGCTACCGATGTTAGCCAAACACTGCTTACAACCTGCGGGGCTGAGCCGTTTAATTAAAATCTGCCAGCCAGACGTTCTTAGTAAGCTTTGCCAGTTATTTACTAAAACAACCATTTCCGAATTTATTAATTATCCAGCGCAGGTAATCACAGATAAAAAAGTGACACCAGAAAAATTGAGTTTAGCGGCTGAATATTACCTGCAACAACAGATGAAATATACCCATGCCACGCAACAAGCACTTGGGTTTCAAACTCAAAATAAGCAAACACCGAGGATAAATATTACTCAGAATGATAACCATCTATTAAAACAGAATCACAATAAAACTGACATACCAACGGATGCAGTACCGTCATTTGCACTCCAGCCTATGCAAACACCCCCTCAATCAGCGGTCACACAACAGCGTCATGGTTTAATAAAAGAGACGGTAAAACAAAACTCTGCAACTTTACAAAACAGGCAGCAACACAAGGAATTACCGGAATCAGCTTTATCAACGCAGATATCATCCATACAACCTGATCATGGAATTCAAACTCCATCAGCACAATCGGTTTTACCTATCAGCAATGCCGGTTGCATAATTTTATGGTCGTTATTGCCAACATTGTTCCGTAGCTTTGATTTATTGGATAAAAACCGATTTATCAGCCTTGAAGCGCAAAGAGAAGCTGCCTGTTTACTTGACTGGTTGATTTGGGCCGAAGAGGAAGTACCTGCATGGCGGCTGGCACTAAACAAAGTGCTCTGTGGACTCCCCATAAATGACAACTCGCTATCACGTTCACCAAAACCAGAACAGCGAGCAGCCATCAACCAATGGCTGGAAAAAACCCTCATGCAGCTTCCGGCCTGGAAAAAAATGGGCGCAAGCGATGTACGACACTTATTTCTGCAACGTTCGGGGGAATTGTGTGAATTGAACGGTGTAACAAACATCCATATTCAACCCGAAGTTTACGATGCACTGATAAGCGAATGGCCGTGGCCAATGAATATAGCGAGTTTTAGCTGGTTGAAAAACCCCATCACTATCACGTGGTTATAACCCTCGATCACAATCATTTAGTTTGAGTAGAAATTTATGAATACAGCGTCCGTTTTCTCTGATTTATTTAAGCAAAACAATAACCCTAATCTGGCATTCTTATTTAGCCAACTGGAACGTATCGATCTTGTTCTTCAATACCATTTCCATTGCAGATCAGATCAGAGTATTGACCTCCTTGATGAGTTCCTGCTAAGCGAAGAAGATGTTATAGCCAGACTGGATAATCCTCTGGGTAAACCTCATTGGCTCAATGATGATTGTCTGGCAATACCGCAAACCGTCACACCCGTGGCGTCCCGATTAACTGACCTGATTGCACGTTTTGAACTGACTGATTTTGAAAGAGATGTTTTGCTGCTAGGTTTACTGCCTCATTTCGATAGTCGCTATTATCAACTGTTTGCACTGATTCAGGGAGAACAACAGCCCCGGCTTCCCTCTTTTGCGCTGACGCTGGAATTGTTTTGCCGCTCAGTGCCGGAGAAACGGGCACAGCAGGCCAGTTTCCTGCACCGATCCCCCTTGATTGGCTGCCAGCTATTATTCATTGATAGCCATCCAAAAACATTATCCTGGCTCCAGACATCCTTTATCACTGACAGCAGCGTATATCATTTTTTACTTGGACATCACTATATTACGCCAGCTTTAGAACATTATGCTGAATGGATAACGCCCACAGAAATTGGCAGTTATCCCATAGGCTTAAAACAAGCATTGAATCATGTTCTGTTATCTGAGCGTGATGATATTCGACCTATTATTTTGTTACGGGGAATAGCTGGCAGTGCCAGAGCCTATGCGGTTGCCAATATGATGGCATCAGAACAGCGACAAACGCTGTTGGTGGATATGGCTAAATTGGTTGATAACGATGATAAAAATCTACTCTTTCACATAAAGCCTATTTTGCGAGAAACCCGCATGCGTGGTGCCTGTTTATTGTTGCGAAACTTTTGCTTATTCGCAGAACAGAATAAACAGCTACTGGATTCTCTGTCAGCCTTATTGAATCAACCAGAATTAAGGGTTATTTGTCTGGTCGAACCCTATTCACCGTTGGTATGGCTGAAAAATATATCAACACTACTGATTGAGATGCCTATTTTTTCCTCGGTGGAAAAAGCCAGACTATTGACTGCACGCTTACCCAATAACTGTTCAAATGACATTGATGTCATCGCCTTAAGCCAACGATACGCGTTTAACCCCGAAACTCTGCCATTGATTTTACAAGAGGCGCGACTTTACCGACAACAGAGAGATCCTTCGGGTATCTTGCAGCAATGCGATATCCGCAAGGCCCTCAATTTACGGGCCCAGCAAAATTTCGGTCAATTGGCACAGAGAATGATCCCTAAACGCTCGTTAAAAGATTTGTTGGTCTCCGACGAAATTGCCCGGCAGATACAAGAAATACTCACGGCAATTAAGTATCGGGAACAAGTTTTGGCAGGAGGGTTTAAAGATAAGATTGGTTATGGCACCGGTATCAGCGCCCTGTTTTATGGTGATTCCGGCACCGGAAAAACGATGGCGGCAGAAGTGATTGCCAACCATATTGGCGTTGATTTAATTAAAGTGGATTTATCCACCGTCGTGAATAAATATATCGGCGAAACAGAGAAAAACTTATCCCGTATTTTCGATTTGGCAGAGCAGGATGCCGGTGTTTTATTCTTTGATGAAGCGGATGCCCTGTTTGGCAAACGTAGCGAAACCAAAGATGCGCAAGACAGACATGCCAATATTGAAGTCTCTTATTTACTGCAACGGCTGGAAAATTTTCCGGGGTTGGTCATTTTATCCACCAATAACCGCAGCCATTTAGACAGTGCTTTTAATCGGCGTTTTACTTTTATTACTCGCTTTACTTATCCGGATGAAACCATTCGCAAGAAAATGTGGCAGGCAATCTGGCCTAAAAATATAAAAATCGCCCAAGATGTGGATTTCGATAAATTAGCCCAACAAACCAGCGTGACAGGTGCGAATATTCGCAATATTGCTTTACTATCTTCATTTTTTGCCGCAGAAAATAATCATAACGAAGTCAGCAATGAAAATATCAAAACGGCATTGGAACGCGAATTAGCCAAAGTAGGGCGGTTAACTTTTTAAAATTCATATCATGGATATTAAATGCACTGATAATTTAATCGTTATCGCAATAATAAATTAAGAGGATTATTTATGTTAAAAACGCAAACTATTATTGATGTCAATAACGCAATGAAAACTATACTGGAAAAATATTTGGGTGACAAAATTGCGATTCGTTTTGATTTACCTGAATTGGATACAGTGCAATCTGATGCGATGGTGAGTGTCTTTCTTTATGATATTCATGAAGATTTACATCTCAGAACAACAGAATCCAGAATGTTTAATGCCTCTTCGGGGAGATTATTGCCGGGTTGGGTCAATATTAAATGCAATTACCTGATTACCTACTGGGAATCGACCAAACCCGCAATCGATCCCAGCAGTCCTGACAGCCAACCTGACAATCAGGCAATAAAAGTCATGTCGCAAGTCTTGAACGCCTTGATTAATAACCGCCAATTAACGGGAATTCCCGGTGCTTATACGCAAGTTGTGCCACCGAAAGAAAGCTTAAACAGCTTAGGGAATTTCTGGCAGTCACTGGGAAATCGCCCACGACTCTCTCTGAATTACTCAGTGACAGTACCAATTAGCCTCACCGATGCTGAAGATAATACAACTCCGGTACGCACCGTTTTTTCTACCGTGGAACAAACCGCTTCACTCAGTCAGGAAACGGTTAGCCATGCCTTGCGAGAATCACTTATTACAGAATTAGGTGGCGGGGAAAATATTCGATTAGCACTAAGCAAAGTAGAAATATTCACGTCACCAACCAATATAGCTCAAAATAGTCAGACAAAAATGAGTATATTGCTGTCTATATCAGGGATTACCCGACAAGAACATCTAACAGAAATAAATAATATTATTAATCATTGGATGACCAGCAAGAAAGTTATTATCGCTATTGATGGTTGCAGTGTCAGTATTGAAAATATAGATAAAAATAATATTATTGGAATTTGAATTATTTTTATCAAAGATAAGAATTAGGTATGACATAGTTGTTAAATCAATATCGAAATATTTATATTTAAATAATGAAAACGAACCTGGTTTTATCGCAAATAAAAATGATTACCCAATGCATCGTAAATTCTATAGCGGTAAAGACTCTACTTGTGAAATATTCATAGAATCCTCAGGCTTTATCTGAGGCCATAATTAAGGATATGATAAACATGCCAATAAATTCTGATTACCAGAGAAAACCTAAACAGAGAAATCACAATATCCATGAATCTCATTTCTCTGATGAAACGATTACACTTCCACATCATTCGGTTAATGACTCTATTATTCGTCAACAAGTTAAGAGAGAATTCATTTGGCAAGGCCATATGGAAGCAATTGAAAAAGCATCTAAAAATGGTAATTTTGCCGTCAGCTTTCGGGCAGCAGGTGCACCAACACTCAGAGCTTTAAGTAAAGGTGCCGCAGCCAAGGGGCATGATATTCTGGAAAAAACCATCAAACCCGGTTCTATCAACAAAGCCTATCCCAAAGATCAAGCCCCTGATGTGATAAGGAAAGTACAGGAAGCGGGTATTGAAGGCTATGTCGGCCACTGGAATAAAGAGACCGGGCAGCTTCAAGGTGTCTATATGAGTCGCGATCACGGGTTATCAGATGGTCAGGTCAATGGAAAAATTTATCCCATAAATTTAGACAATCTCGAAGACAGCCTTTCAGCCTTGAAAGAAAAAGAGAACTGGGCCGCACTCCCTTTCACCGGTGACTATGATATGCATGACATGATTAGTTTCGCAGGGCAGCCTCATTCCGTACCATCCAACTCGCAAGACGAAAAAAGAATCATTGATCGCATTAACCGATATATCGCCGAATCTGACACAAACCGGCCATTTAACAAGATAGAACATAATGTTATCAGGCATGGGCCTCAGGTAAGTTACCCTGCTTTTGCGATGGATCAAGAAAAAGAAGAGATAAAAAAGCACGGGGGTATTGTTAAAGCCGTTGCTGAACCCGGTGAATTTCCGGTTGCCATTGTCAGCAAAGGAAAATGGACAATTGTCAACAACAATAATGAACTCAATCAATTTTATAATAGTATTGGAGCAAAAATGAAAGTCAGCTGGAAACCAGGTGCAGAAAATCCCGGATTCGTTTCCAATTCACAAAAACCGGGCATGGCCAATTTTAAGCGGAAAAGATAAAATTAACTTCCGTGTGATCAAAGCCATATTCAAAACACAGATTTGCACAAAATATTTTACGGACTCTATTCAATTATCAGGCCGGCTTTCAAAATAAATTATTAATTGTGGCAATGTTAAATAACATTTTTAGAGAGACATTGTCCATTTTATTTGAGCATTCTTAATATCCTACACCCATCGCCGTCCATAATTTCAGCTTTACTGATTTAAAACTGGAACATATTATAAACATATCAATATTAGTCAGAGATACAAATAAATTCACCATTAACCCAGAGAGTTATTTATTACTATAACTCATTAACACATCATTAACAAAAGATAAAAACAACCCCATATATATTTAAGTTTAAATTATAGTTGATTCCTTGAATTCATTATGTATATTTAACATTTCATTATTATTCCATTAATTTTTGTTATTTGAAATTCCATTTTTATTTGTATATTAATTCATATAGACTATTATTGACAAACATCAACGTTTATATATGATTATTGCATAATTAGCTATTTCAATATGATGAGTTACTACATCAAATTAGGCATTTAAAATAAAAAATGTAACAGCTTTATTAATAAACTTATAAACCAGTGAATAAACTCTATTGCATTTTAAAAAAGGAACTCAAGTGTTTATTTCAAAAGAATTAGCAAATTTTATCATTGTAGCTAAAAACAAATCAATAAATAAGGCAACAAAGGAGCTTTTTATCACACAGTCGCCAATTAGCCGAAGCTTAAAAAAACTGGAGTTTTCATTGGGAGTAAAACTCTTTGTCAGAAAGAGTCAAGGATTAGCCTTAACGGAAGAAGGGGAGTATCTATACAATAAAGTCTTTTCAATTTATGAGCAGCTAAAGAATATAGAAAATGACTATAAAAGTCATAAATCCAATTCTAATACACTTTATCAAAAAGACATATAACACTACTAAAAATATATATAATTCCTTATAAAATTTTTATTTAACATTTTATTACCACTAATTATCTGGTGATAAAAAACATAAAAAATACACATAGGAATAAAAACATTTCATTCTGTTGAATTTAATTTATTTTCCAATTCTATCAATTTTACAAGAGATAGATCTCCAAACAGAATGAGTTATTTAATTCCCCATCACAGAATAACAAATAGCAGGGAAAAAACATGCCAAATGTCACGCTCTTTGATATTTCCTCTGATGCCGCCATAGATACAGATATAAAAGATATATTTTCAGGAGAAAAAATATGACATACAGTTATGATAACAAAATGATTTATAGAAAAAAGCCAGAATCGAATACGACATTGGAAGCTTTGCATCTCGATACACCTGATACAACAGAAGTCTCTGCTGCCTATCAGCGCCAATTGCCTTCTGTCATGATGAGATTCCAGAATAAAACAGACTCAATTCTTGAGGAATCCAAACAACTCCCTAACCCCAAGAAAAAATCATCAACGCCCAAAAAATATTCCAAAAAGGCATTACAAAACTTTGCGGCCCATGCCGGCTATTGGCATAACAAAGCTTATCAAGATGAGTTTGTTAACTTTAAGGATAATAATCAAAACCTAGCGCCCGGAAAACTGTTCCCCGGCGTGGAATTAATACCTCAAAAAACCATCGAGATAAACAGACCGATAGAGCCACGGAGAAATAAACTTGCCTATGATATCGAAGATACGTTCAGAAATAACATGGCAAATGAATATCGGGTAACAAGTATTCCTGCCTTTATCAAAGGATTACGAGATATGTATGAAAAAAATGGACAAACGCTGCACCAGATGACTCAACGCTTGGTTGAAGATCATATCGCACATAACAATAACATCCTGCCGACGATGGCGGGTATTGCCGGTCTCCATGCCGAAGTACAGGCGTTGAACAAAGTATTTGAGGAAGCCGACAAATCTTCCGCCCCCTTCAATCTGGCGCGTTATGCCAAAGCAATGCTTCAATCATCAATTTTCACCAAACGGTTGACCACGGCAAATGCAGGACAAAACTTTCCGGCTTGTCATAATTGTTCGGGTATCATCCAATCACCCGCTAATGTGATTACAGGAACAGTTGACAGTGCGGGCAGCAATTTTTCTGCTCAAGTCGCAAAACGTCATCGCTCTCAGTCACTGAGTAAATAAATGACTCTCTATTAGGTCATTATTACTTTATAAATATGACATTGTTAAAAATAATATTTATCGAATATCTCTACAAGACATTGTAATGCACAAATTATTTTATCGCCCAAGCATAAAATTAATTTTAATCATTACTGGAAATATTTTCATTGCCTCTATTAATAATAGAATAATTTTTACTGAGCACTATTAATAATAAATCATGATTTTTCATTAAGTATAAAATGACCAAAAAATCCTATTAAAGACATAAGGAATAATTATGCCTGTATATAAAAGCAAAGAAAAAGTAAAATATTCAAAAAAAAACTCATATAACATTCCCCATAATAATCAACTTACTGTTCAAAATTTAATGCCTGCCTCACTGCAAGAAACAGCAACACCACTCCTTACTCATGAATTTAAACAAGGTGATATTCTATATGGTTTATACCAATCTAACTTGAAGGTGCGGGTTTTAAAATCTGAAAATTATCAGTCAGTCGAGTTGTCAGTTCTTTCGTTTTTTCTGGCAACGTGACATGAAAAAAGTGATGAAGGGTTTCACGGAATGTCTTCGCATCCGGAAAATAGATATTGTTACGCACTTGCTCATTCATATACTTCCACAATCGCTCTATCGGATTGAGATTCGGGCTGTAAGGCGGTAGGTAATGCAATTCAATATTCGGCATACGCAATATCTTTCACCAACTCGGCTCGGTGGTAACCCGCCCCATCCAGAATAATGTGGCTTTTTTGCGAAAGGGGGTAAGTTTCCCGGAGCGCCCCGAAAAAATACGCGATGCTTTCAGCATTGATGCTCGGATATTCACGGATCACGGTGTCTTCAATTCGTTGTAAATTGAGGGCACCCAGAATATTAAGACGGGTACGACTGCCGGTGGTTTCGACCACTTTTACCTTGCGCGGGCAGGTGGTGGTTTTGCGTCTGATGGATAACCGCATTTTCACCCCCCTGTTGCCAGCGTTACAGCCCGGCGATTGGCGTGAACTCTTAACTCCGGTCAATGAGCTGATGATCGATACGCCCGAACCGGTTTGCTATTACCGGCCGGAAAACTGCCCTCAGGTATTAACAAAGAATTTATTTGTGCTGGGTGATCACCTGATTGAAGCGCGTTATTCAGTCGATACAACCCTTAATAATCTGGCTTATGCGTTAAGTTGCCAGCTTTGGGAAGAAAATTCCGAATTGGCACTGAAACTGGATGAACCGGAAGGACAATTGCAAACAAACCTTGTGGTATGGCTGAAACAGGCAAGAGATGAAAAACAGAACCTGAATAAACTGATTGTTGAACGCTTTATTACTGATAATCAACAAGCTGTAATTGATAAAAATATTTAAGGTTAATTTTCTACTACCTATAATGAATTAAGGAAGAAAAGAATGAGTCAGTTACAACCAACGGATTGCATTGATTGCCAAAAGATAATGAAACACTGGGTTGAATTTCAATTGGTTGATGAAGAAGGTGAGCCTTTGTCAGGAATGCCTTATAAATTAAAAAGCCGGGGGAATAAAAGTATTGTGCGAACGGGTACCACGGATGGGAATGGTTTATTACGTGAAGAAGATCTTCCACCTATGCCAGTTATTCTATCCATACCAGCACAACCACTGGCGAATGAAATTATCAAACGGTCACCTCGCCAGCAAACTGGCGAAGCCAATTCCCATGTTAAGTCAACGGCTATATTAGATGGTCATGAATACCAATACATTACATTGGGTATGCTTAGTGATGGATATCCTACAATTAATGGGTGGCAAGAAGTGGAATTACAAAATTCAGAACATTTCAATGGCTCAACCTTACAGGGATTGTCAACCCACCAACTCAAGCGACGGCATGTGCTGGAAATAAGGGTGATTCAAGGATGTGCATGTGATAGAGATATTACTCTGGGTGAATTTAAAAAAATTGCAATTTATACGAAACAAAAAATACTGAAAGATAACTTAGAAGCTTTTAATCAAGGATTTAAAGAATTTGATATCACTACATGCCGGGAAAAATCTCATTTTTTAGCTCAGATACTCCATGAAACGGGTGGATTACGAGCGACTAAAGAAAGTGGAGGAGAAAATAAATCATATAATCCTTGGTATGGTCGGGGATTCATACAATTGACATACGAAGATGCCTATACACGTTATGGTAATTATATTGGCGAAGACTTCACATCTTCTGATCAGGCAAGGGATAAGCTATTGTCTCTACCTCACAGCGTTTTATCTGCATTCTGGTATTATAAAAAATACAAATCATGTGTTGACGCGGCTAAAAATGACGATTTTAATAAAGTAACTGCGATTATCAATGGAAGATTTACTCATTATAATGACCGCTTAGATTATCTAAAAAGAGCTATTAAAGCATTCAAAGCTGAACATCTTAATCAATTATTAAATGACGAAAAATTCGAGTTTGATAGTAGTGCTATCTACAATAATAGAGTTAATTCATTTGCATGGGGGCTTTGGCATGATCCTGACAAAAAAGTATTAAAAGGAACATTAAAGGACAAAAATGAAGCATTGAAAGGTTATGAAAGAGCACAGGAATTGATAATAGCGAGTCCTTTTGGAACACAATTTAAAGGTAAGAAAATATATGGAATGAACTATTCTAATGTTCTTTCCTATATAAACAAAAGAATTATTAATCTAAAAGGAAATTCAAATGATTAAAAAAAATACTTTTTTTTGTTGGTGTTATTATCTTTTAAGGCGTTAGCTTTTGAAGAATCTACTGAGGTTATGTGTTTTACTTCATATAGTGATAAACCAATAAATATAAAATATGTCACTCTTTATTTAAAAAAAGATAAAGTCAATCTTGGCTATGTGAAGTATGAAAAATCTGATACAGCCACACCTATTAATTTCGTTAAAGATGATGAAATGCCAATAGAAGAAAGGCCATCTATTTATACCATAGTATGGGATGAAATAATTAAAGGGGAAATTAATGGAACATATACAGTTATTTCACAAGGAGCAAGATTTTCAGGTTTTACGTATAAAAATAAAGAAGGCAAAGAAGTTGAGTTTGATGAAAATTGGCATGCTTATGATGAAGAAATAGGTGATTGCATCTGGAAATAGGAGCTTATTTCCGAATTTGTGTGACCCTGTTTCTTATTTTGTGTAATCGCCATTTAATATTAAATGTGACCGTCAGGGCGCGAGCATACTTTTTTAACATCTATTGAATGAAAATTAATAGCATGATCTAATTAGCCTTATTTCTCTTCTAATCGCTTACCTATGACCCTGATTGAACATTTATCCGTTGTTAAAGAAAC